>NZ_KV804480.1:0-2152 GCF_001811315.1 Bacteroides sp. HMSC067B03
TGCTGTGGGCTTTCCCCTGCAATCCCTAACGTGGGTAAAATATCCCAAAAGTTTACTAAGGAACATCATTATAACTAAATACAATACTATTATACCGTTTACCTTACTAAAAAATACAAAGTCGTCTGCTGTAGGAACACTTTCATACCTATCTTCAGTTAGATATTTTCCTTCATATCCTGAATAGAAAAAACAATACTCGTATGCTTTATATATACTATTGAATAGCAATAGTATGATAGCAGACAATCTGAATCTTATGTGATGGAATAACAAGTGAAAAATAAGATCAAAGAATACGAACAATACGCAGATTCCTACAAAGCCGATAAACGCCATTAATCCGTCCACAGCATCTCCCGGACCATCATTAATCACGTTAATGCTCATAATATATTGGTTTGGCTCTATCAGGACAAGAGCAAACATAAGTAAGTATATTACCCATGCAATCAGTTGTCCAACTTTCATTTCAGCTATCTTCATACTTCACATTATTAAGGAGCATAAAATATAGAATTTTTATTTCAATCCAATCTCAATGTATGGTATTCAGCTATTGACGACTCATAACTGACATTCAACACTGCAGTGGCTTTTCTCTTTTATCATCTTCTTTTCTATTGGATGTTGATGCTTGGCTGCTTGCATCTGTACCGGAGGTACGGGTATTTGTTCTCAATTTATTTATCCGTTCTTGACTGTAAAATATGCCGCAATCCACAGCCGTATTCCGTTTTCTTATGGTTCAAATAGAAATTATTTTCATCCAAATATATATTCAGTTTCCAAAAGTCCAAATCCTCTTTGTGAATGACATCCCCATAATTATTTATAAAAACAGCCACTTCGTCATCTTCTTGCCACTCCCATATATAGGGCAGTCTGTACCTGACAATATGGTTATTAACGTACAGCTTTGCAATGCTGCCACTTATTTCTGATACTTTTCCCAAATATTTGCTCTTTTGTGGGGTATGAAAGATAATTGTCGGATGAAGTTCTCGATATAGCCATCCGAATGACATAAGAATCATTATAACGGCTATTGTTATCAGTCCTTTATGTCGCTTCAATTTTATAGTCATATTTTTACTTTCTTGCTTATTGGTGATTTTATTGTTGTAATACCATAAGATTGCCATGTATGTCAGATAAATCAGAACGGATATTCCCATATAAGCGAACGACCGATAAGGAAAGACCCTTATATAAGCACTCCATAGCAAAATGGGTATGATTATTGGAAGTGCCATTAAATATTTCCGTTTGGTAAACCGCACAGCCAACATACCTATCAATAAAGTCAGGAACATGACCATGACACCTATCCGAAAAAGGATTCCCATTGAAATATCCATGTGTGCGATAGGTTTGTATATATTGACCATATCTATGCAAAGACAATACGCAATGCAAAGAATTATGTTCATTATGAAAGAAATAAATATTTTCATTTTCCTATTTAAACTATTTAGGTACAAATAGATTGTATCATCAACCACATTCAGGTTATCGTGAATGGTCTAACTCGATGTACCAGTCTTCCTTGACGGGCTTGTACAGCGTGGTGTCGTTGTATGTCCTTCGGTAGATCTCGTTCAGGTCGCCGTGTTCGGTGATACGGATGTTCCGGTGGCTTCTTAATCCGGGATCGTAAACGAAACTCTTGGATGTTCCGCCGTCCACGATGCCGTGGGAATAATATGGCATAACGAGGCTCACATATACCGAATCCGCCGTTTCCCATTCCCTGCGGTCAACAAGGACAAGACCGCATCCAATCTCTGCCAACAGGGAATCGAGCTGTATTCGGTCTGGCTTCAGCAGCCCATATACCGGGAGGTCTTCTTCATCATTCGTTTCATGGGATGTATCGCTTTGCTCTGTTGAATCAAGTATAATGACCTCTTCCGGAGAAAGCGGTGGATAGTGGAAACTGCCTTCTGAACTCTCTGACATGATTTCGTACACCTTGCGGAACGCCGCCTCGTGCGTGGTAAAGTGCCGTATCATTTCCTCGTCGCTCGGCGGCATGGGCGGCTCTTCGCAGCTTGCGGCAAACAGGCTTGCTAAAAGCAGGATTATGGCGAATGTTCTCATATTTTTATGTAGATGATGTTCGGTGGCTAATCGCTGTTTAGGCGATTTA
>NZ_KV804481.1:0-251 GCF_001811315.1 Bacteroides sp. HMSC067B03
GCCTTTTCAAATGTACGTGAAAGTGTGTCATCCGTAGAAGTCACAGATATTTGTATATGTGCCAGTTTTCTATCCATCAACCGGATATATCTGTCATCTGCCACCATTGAGGACTTTGTCACGATAAGGTAGTGTACCCCTTGTCGGTTCAGGTTCTGAATTGCTTTATAGGTTTCCCTGTAAACAGCCTCACAAGGTTGGAAACAGTCAGTCATTCCACCCAAACGCACAACTGTTCCCCGCTCTAATTT
>NZ_KV804482.1:0-93517 GCF_001811315.1 Bacteroides sp. HMSC067B03
TTTGGTTCCGTAATATCCGCGTGAAGGTTCTGGATTAAAATTACTATTCTATTGCTAATCTGTTTTAAACAACTCCATTGAAGAACTGTCTCAATGATAGCGTTCTTCAATGGAGTTCATGTAAATAAATTCACAAATTAATGTATCATACGATGAAAGCCAGATATTTATTAGTACTATTCGCTTTATTAGTAGCCTTGCCACAAGCAATGAACGCCAAAAAGAAAAAAGAGGTTTCTATCCAACTCTATTCTGTCAGAGATGTAATCAATAAAGGAACTGATCTCAATGTTGTTCTTAAAGATTTAGCTGAGATGGGATATACCAGTATTGAAGCAGCCAATTATGACAACGGAAAGTTCTATGGTAAAACTCCCGAAGAATTCAAGAGTGCAGTAGAAAAAGCCGGTATGACAGTGCTGTCTTCACATTGTTCAAGAGGATTGTCAGGCGAAGAAGTGGCTTCCGGAGACTTCTCCGAATCTTTGAAATGGTGGGATCAAAGCATAGCCGCCCATAAAGCCGCCGGTATGAAATATATCGTAAACCCGGGAATCGGTGTTCCTAAAACAATGAAAGAGATGAAGATGTATTGCGACTATTTCAATGAAATAGGCAAAAGATGTCAGCAGAACGGTATGAAATTCGGATATCATAACCATGCACATGAATTTCAGAAAGTGGAAGACAAAGCGGTTATGTTGGACTATATGATTGAAAATACCAATCCTGAGTATGTCTTCTTTCAGATGGATGTATATTGGATAGTCAGAGGTCAGCACAGTCCGGTAGATTATTTCAATAAATATCCGGGACGCTTCACCATGCTTCACATCAAAGACCACAGAGAACTGGGTCAAAGTGGTATGGTAGGATTCGATGCCATCTTTAATAATGCAAAAACAGCAGGAGTGAAAAATATCGTTGCCGAAATAGAAGATTATAGCTGCCCTGTAATGGAAAGCGTAAAAAAGAGTATAGACTATTTGCTGGAAGCTCCTTTTGTGAAGGCTTCTTATAGTAAATAAGAGTATGTGGTAAGTATCCTTATGCGATAAATCCACTTCTTAGGAAATAACAGAAAAGAAAACTTACGTCAGATAATGTATCAGCATTCCATCTGAACGAAGTCCAATTCTCTGTGTCATGAATGAACATATCATACCTCCTTTTTGCAAAAATAAGCATTTCATTGGAGTTTTCAGTAAATTTGCGGTTAATAAGTAGGAATAAGCCGCATATTTTGCGGCTTATTCCTACTTATTAACCGCATTATCATGACCTACCAGTCATATATTATCAGTTTCTTTATTCTAGTTATTGCATTTAATACCATTGTATATTAGCTTATGTCTGACTTCTTTTTTCATATTTTAAATTCTGAAGAATACTTGCATTGGCACGAATGGTAACATTGTAGTATTACTATTCACTAATCATCTTTCTTATCAAATCTCTATTCTCCAAATCATCCGCATCAATCACCTCGCCATATACCGACCTTACTTTTGCGTTCTTCCTCATTAAGATACACAGTAGTAACAGTACCGGCAAACAACATATTCAGTCGCAAACGGCAAATTGCTATCTGGCAATAGCCCATTCCCAAACAGGAAACACTTCTACGTCTCCCGATACTACAAAAAACAATTGATTCCCTAAACGTATTTAGGTAAAACTGCAATTTTCCCGAATCATACTTCGGTATTCAAACGCCTGCGTGCAAAGAGCCCCAAAGCAAGTACGACACACAACCCTGCTCCCCATATCCATAGCAGTAAATCTCCTCCTTCGGTCTTTCCGTAAGAATGCAGACCGCTCAGGTAGTAATTCACTCCAAACCAGGTCATGATAACAGAAAGAATAGCAACCACTGAAAGCAGATTGAAACACCAGGTTGTCTTGCCTTTCAGCAGAGGGATAAAACGGATATGGAGCACCAGTGCATAGACAACGATGGAAATCAGAGCCCATGTTTCTTTGGGATCCCATCCCCAGTATCTTCCCCACGAGACATTCGCCCAGATGGCACCTAGAAATGTTCCTGCTGTCATAAAGAATAGACCGAGGATCATTGCCATCTCATTCAGTAAGGTAAACTCACGGATACGAAATTGGAGCTTCACCCGGTTGGTGGCAGAGAGCAGACTCATCAAAATGAGATTAAACAGTCCCGTCAGAGCGCAAAGCGCAAAGAATACATAGCCTATCATGATAATGGCGACATGAGACATCAACCAGTACGACTGAAGTACCGGCACCAAAGGAGTAATTTCGGGATTCAGGTGGTTCAATCCTGCCACAAAAAGCATTATTCCACCTAATAACCCTGCAAGTGCGGGGAGAATACGGAACCGGCGGGCAAACAAAAGTCCGCCACCTACCAGCATCCATGAAGTACAGATCATGGACTCGTAAGCATTTGCCCAAGGTGCACGCCCGCTGATATACCAACGCAACAATACACCGGATGTATGAGCCAAAAAGGCGATCACCAGAAGAGCAATTAAAATGCCGCATACCTTTTTTCCCCATTTAAAGTCTGCAATAATCTCACCACAGGCTATAAAAAGTAAAATTCCGCCTAAGATAAGATAAGCCAGACGACACCAGAAAAACAAATTCAGCTGATTATAAAGAAGTTCCGCTTTCACTCTCTGGTTGTCAATAGCGGGAGTCTTACTCTTTGCCTGCTGAAAAATATTCATCATGCCGACAATCTTGTCCGCTTCCTCCCAATTGCCGGAACGAACTCCATTCCCCAGCTCATAGATATACCAATCCATGATTTTGGAAACAAACAAAGAATCTTTTCCCTGAAAAACATTCAGTTCATCTCCTGCCGAATACCATTTCCCCTGTGCATCATTCTCGTCCGGGAAAAGTGGCAGTAACTGATGTTGCATGATACGATATACGATATTCACAGATTCATCCAGTTTCAATAAATCCGAGTCCATCCGTTTCCGTTCCGAAGCGGGTTTGGCGTAGATATCATTCACTTCATCGGTCAGGATATAGTTGCCTTCCGAATCGAAAACGTCCTCCCAGGCAATGTATTTACCGCTCCTGCCAAACCGCTGGAGTAGTTCTTTGTTATCGACTTTAATAAAAGGATAGGCTCCCCATTCGTCGGGAAAAGAGAGCAGGTTCAGGAAAAACTGGTCAGAGTTGATGCCATTCAGTTTATCGGCTCCATAAAGCTTACGCAGAATAGCGGAGGTATAGCTATTGACCGGTTCGAGGCGCCCATTAGGATTCAGCACTACCAGGCTTCCGAATTTCCCGGCGTGCTGAGAAGACACACAAGGTTGCTGTGCGTGTACTGTCTGCCCACCGGCTACACCGGACAAGGCCAAGAGAAACAGTACACAGTAAGGCATGTTTTTCTTCATCTCTCCCAATTCCCTGCGCAGACGACCGAAACGGGATTTCTTACTGAATAATGTAAGCACAAAGCCTGCAAACAGCAAAAAGTATCCTATATATGTAAGTTGCATTCCGGGACGATCGTAACTGACGGACAGAATGGTTCCCTGCTCATCCGGATCGAATGACGACTGAAACAACCGGTATCCGTCTATATCAATCACTTTATTCATACGGACAGTTGCCTGCACTGGAGCCTCATCCCCCTTCTTTATCACCAGATCGCTCTCGTAAGACATCGGGCTATGGGAACCCGGATAGCGTTGCAACCTGAAATCATCCAGAGTAACGGAGAAAGGCAGGGAGGCGTTACCCATCCCTGCACCTTCATCGCGCATCATGCTACTCACCGTTTCCCCCTCACGGATGTGCATGATTCCTGTTACTCCTACATAGTGAGTAACAGCAGCCCCCAACCAAATAAATACAAAAGCCCCATGAAAAATCAAACTTCCTTTACTGATTCTTTTGAAATAGCTTCCCTGAAGAAACATGGCCAGCAGATTGACAGCCTGCAACAACTGCAACAGGATGAACCAGGGAGCATAATAAAAGTGTTCGCGGGCAGCAGCAGGTCCATACGAGTTTTCCACAAATGTGGCTGCCGCCAATATAAGTGCATAGAGTCCCGCCAATACATACATTAACACCGGTGAAGCTATCAGTCGAATCAGTTTCATTCGTTTTTCCGTTATAAGTGATTATCTTCTATCAGTAAGATATGCTTTTTATAAATGAGCAATACCTTCAATCTCTACAAGTAATTCCTCCCTGCACACATCTGCATAAAGATAGGCGACAGGAACGCCCGGACAAAGTTTATCCATATCTTCTTTCACAATCTGCGCATCTTTCTCGTTTTTGAGATATACGCGGAGAAGCTCCAGCTTACCGGAATGTTCCGGTAGTTTCTCCTTTCCCTCTTCCAGACCGATCAGATGCTGGATATTTTCAAGAGTAATCTCTGTTTGCCAAAGCACATCTCCGGTCACCATACTTTCCTCGCCCCGAATAGCAGCCGTCCCGGAAATATAAATCACTTCCTGCTGATGGTCGGACAGTGATTTGCCTCTTTCAAATTTAGGGGTTCCTTTCTCCGTATCCGGTCGATGACTAATCAGTACCTCATCCGAATAAACATGTGCGGCTCTTTGCCAGTCATTATCCAAAGGAATAATCCCAATCTTTCCGCTCACTGCATTGAAGTCGATCTGTATACCACCATGCTGCGCTCCGATTCCCGTTGCTGCCGGATACCCCGACTGCCACTCCGAAGTAGCATAGAACTGGGAACGAACATCATTAAAATCCTGATAGCACTGATTGCCATGTGCAATATCCGTGATGCCTTCCAGATAATTCCATTGACGGACGATATCACCAAAATTCATCTGTTCCGCCTTCAGGATTTCTTCCGCTTTCCGGAAAGTCTGTTCCGACTGTTCACGAATGGGGAGATTCAAATCATCAGCGCAAAGTCCTCCCGCTATGATTTCCCGATAATCGGCAGACGTTATCCGCAGATAGCGGACAGAAGAGGCAAAGCGCTCTTCCAGCGTCACTGCCTCATCAACCGATAACGGTAATGAATGTACTTCCAGCACCAACTCACCTTCCAAAGGCTTTTGGGCCACCACCGAAACAACCGGTCGGGGAGACGGAAAATGGCTGTCTGCCCATTGTTCCAGAAAAGTTCGTTGCTGCCGGTATTCCTGATTATCCTTACAGGCAGTAAAGAAAATAAGGCGGACGACTCTCTCCCTACGAACGGTGGACAGAAGTAATTCTTCTGCCATCCGTTCCCAAGTTTTCCCTTCCGCTTTATAGATTTCACATTTTATTCGATGATACTTCATATTGAAAACCTCAGTGATATTTCATGCACGATGCATGGATTAATGAAAAGAAGCTACTCCTGCCGGTATATCCGCGCTATACACGGAAGACATTGTCTGTAGCTCCGGAGTGTTCTCCAGAGAGTAGAGCACATTCTTCTGACGGTCTACCAACAGCAAATGCACTTTATCTTTCGGATTCACATGTCCTGTCCAGTTCGTAATCAGAAAACGTCCGTCGGAGAAATACTGAAAGCCGCCGAGGAATTTCAAAGGCTTTCCGGGAATATCCGCATTCGACAGTTCCCAAATCGTCTTTCCTTCTCCGGTTACTTCTATCAAACGGGGATTTCCGTCCTTATCTGCTACGGCAATCAACGTATGTCCGTTAGGCAGGCGGGTCAAAGAATGCGGACCGCCGGGAACATCCAGCTTCCACACGACTTTACCGTTCGTATCATATTCCTTCACACACTGATCTCCATAATGTGCCACGAGAAAATGTCCGTTATCCAACCGGCGGGCATTGCGCATAAAGGCGAATCCGCCATCTTTCACGCCTTCCGGCAAAATGCAGACTTCCTTCACAATCTTCCCCTTCGGAGATATCTCCAGCATCCGTCCGGACACACATTCACCGACAAATGTATTGCCGTTCTTCAAACGTTGACAGGCAAAAATCGGACTTTGGGACTCATAATGAAAGATGGTATCGTTCTGACGAGTCATCTCGAGCACTCCGTGTCCGGTGGTGAAAAGGATATTGCCATTAGGCAATATCCATAAGTCATTTGAATCGGGGGCTTTGTGTTTCCATACAATCCGGTTGTTTTCCATCACAAATACGATCCCTTGCGAATAATCGGCTCCGGCAAATGTCTTTGTCTGTGCAAACAGAGACACAGAGAACAGAACTGCCAAAATCGAAATATATATTCTTGTCATAAATAATAAGTCTGAATTAGTATTATTATAAAGAAGCTTTCAAGCACCGATTACTCACTACAGGGATAATACATATTCCTCCAACTCTTCCAGTTCCTTTTCAGTAACAGGCTTATGAGGTCCGTGTATCTTCAGCATATCTTTCATCGAGTAGCTGCGTCCGTCATAAAGATAAGGAGCCGTACGCCAGCATTCGTTCAAAGCAGGAACGTCCATCGACAACCCTTTATCCGGTCCGGTGGTCCAGTCTACCTTATACTGTTTCTGGTCTGTGTAGTATTCGCCTGAATGACAGCTTGCACAGTTCTCTTCAAATATCTTCTTTCCCTTCTTCGCTTTCCCGGAAAGTTTGCCATTCACCAGATAAGGGCTTGGCAATGGTTTCAGAGATTTCAGATATTCGTCGATAGATTCATAGATTTCATCATTTCCTTCCATAAACAGAATGTACTTCACACCCGAACGTACTGCCACTTCAGCATTCTTACGGATACCGGTAGCCATACAAGGCGGAGTCTGATGTGAAAGCAACAGTGTCTTCGTGTTCTTCGGATTTCCCATGCCGTCGTTCAGCAAGTCCCAGTTAAGTCCGTCCATGCGCGCATCGTTCGGATGGCAGGTAGCGCAACTCTGCCAGTTCTGGAAGCAGATTGTCGCATCATGGAAATACATGTCTCCCTTGCCTACTTTGGTGAAAGCCAGCGGAGCACCCAAAACTTGTTTATTGAGATTCTTGCCGTTCATATCCATAGAAACCAGTTCCGAAGTATAATAATTGGCTGTATAAATCTTATTGCCGGTAGCAACAACCGAACGGGGACCTTTACCCTGTGTAGGGATAAAGTCGCGGATGCCATACAAAAAACCGGCATCATTCGGTATATTATTCCAGGACTTCACGGAAGGTGTCACCATCACTCCTTGTTTTGCCTTCGCCAGACGTTCGTGCAGGGCAATGCGGTCAATGCGAACCAGCTCCTGACTTCCGGCAGCAGCTACAATAATCTGCTTGTCATCCGGGGTGACAATCACCGACCACGGATTGGCAGCTCCTTTTTGGGGAGTATCCAACAATACGGAAGTCAGCAGCTTTCTCGCCTTCAGATCGATAATGGACAACGTATTCGTAGCCATCCATCCGCGATCCAGCTGATTGGTAGGCAACTGATAACGGGCAATCAAGTGAGTGACATACGCATACGCACGATTCTTGTCTACCGCTATCGATTTCACATCTGTAGAACCGTTGGGAAGCATGATACGGCTTGCCACCTTCTTTGAAGACACATCGACGATATCGAGCTGGGCTGCAAGCGGATAGGCTGTAGACGGCATTTCCGGCATATTGTTTGCTATCAGCAGACAAGAGTCACCGGCAAAGGAAGCCATTGCCACCGGCTCACGTCCGACAGTGATTTTCGCTTTTACCTTACGTGTTGCGGGGTCTATCTCCCACAGCTCGTTGTTGAACCGTTGTGCTACCCAAAGTGATTGAGACAAAGGGTTGTACAAAATATCCGAAGGAGTAGCACCGCTTTTTATTTTAGACTGTATCGAAAGTTTTTTTCCGTCCAGTTGGTACATCATGCCGTAGTTTCCGTCGCACACTACCCAGAGGTTTCCGTCAGGGTCTTGTGTCATGGCGTTGACCGGAGAAGAGAACTCCACTTTTTGTTCCATCTCCTTTCCGTCAGCCGACATTTTTATCAGTTCGCTGCCTGCTCTGTTGGTAACAAACAAGGATTTTCCATTATCCGCCAAAAACAGACGATCCGGCGAAATAACTGTCTGATCAGCATCTTTCGCAGCAGTGCAAAGAAGTACAGCTATGATACTAACAGGTATTAATATCTTTTTCATTATTTCTGTTGTTTAGTTTGAAGGGATTGAATGTACTGGCGAATATTCTCCTGCTCTTCCGCACGAGCTGCTTTCCGTTTCTTGTCGTAGCGGTCGTAATATTCGAGGTCATGTTGTGACCAGTTGTTCGCTTCACGGTAATCTCCGATCTGAGGAACGAGCAAGTCGATCCAGAGAGAAACTTTACGTATCTCCTGCGGAGTCAGTTTGGTGCCTCCATGACCTTCTTCCAGACGTTTGATCAGATTACTTGTGTTAGACCCTGCAAAATAAGGAGGTAACAAAGTCGGCTCGGACAAAGCGCTGATCCAGTTTACTTCCGGATGATGGGCATTGCCTCTCCACGGACCGTCGGGACCATCCATACGGGCATGCGTCAGACTCAGATAAGACTGTGCATATTTTCTCTTGCTTCGCTTATCAAACACCTGCAACTCGCCTTTCAGACTCATCGGCTGTTTCACTCCGTCATGGCAAGAAATACAATGCTTGTCCCAGATCGGCTGAATTTCTTTCAGATAGCTGAAGTTACGTTCTCCCATTTCATCTTCCGGTGTCAAAGCCTTAATACCTTTGTTCATTGCCATAGATACCGGATGTCCTGCCACCGGAACGGTGTTCTTATGTTCATGACATCCCACACAACTCTGTACCTCGTTCGGCTGGAGGGTAGACCAGCTGCGCATAGTCTGTACCACACGGCCATTTTCATCCAATGCCTGGAAATATAACGGTCTGCGTGCAGGAACTTTAAAGAAAGCAGAGCCATCCGGATATACATCGGTCACTCCTATCACTCTCTTCACATCCCAGGCAGCATTACCTACTCCTACCGGAGAACTGGCCAATGCACCTCCTCCTTTATCATCACCGTTCACTTCACCGATACCTGCCGCACGGAACTGTATTTCTACCACACGAAGCTGCTTGATCGTTCCCGGTTTCACACCTTTCAAACCATTGCCTTCGTAAATGTTCTGCATATAATACACACCGTCATTCTTCGTATAGTCTACCGAAGACGAACGCTGGAAGGGACGGGTGCGCGGAGCCACCAATATAGGCTGGTTGCAGGATATCTTCGAATCGGAAACGAGCAATTCACGTTCTCCGTCTACATTCATCCAATAGATTCCAAATTCCATCGGATGTCCGACATAATATCCCAGCGGAGTATAAGAAATAAGAAAATCCGTTTCATTCATCGGGAAAGGATGCTGGTACTGATCAGTAAACTGTCCGTAGCTGTCGATACGTTCTGCTTCGGGCTTGCGAAGCGGAGCTACGAACATCGTTCCTTCATTCTCGTCACGTCCGGCTTCGGGATCGATAATACCCAATTTACCATGTTGAGGAGTATGATGTCCCATAAATACAGTCATCACTTTACGAGTACCGGGAATCTGGCGGGTTTGTGCCACCGTCGTCGGGAACCAGCTGTTCATACCGTAATATTCCGCCTGTCCTGTTCCATCAGGATTCATCTGGAACAACGGTTGTGCCCATACCTGTCCGCGGTCGTTATAATCCCAACGGGTATAAACGATACGACCGTCATCGAGCAATGTAGGAGTAACGGTATGCACCTGGTCGAAACCTACCTGGCGCATATAGCGTCCTTCTCTGTCACACAAGTACATATTGCTGACTTCGGTAAACCAGCAGTCTACCGCACTTCCGCAACGGGTGGAGTTGAAAAGGATATTTTCATCGGGCAAATAGATTCCTTCGATATCAGCATGTCCCTTACCGAAAGTCAACTGCTTGATATCGCGAGTCTTCAGGTCCATCTCATACAAATGGAAATCGTCTTCCTTAGCCGACTTCTTCCATGAGAAAAGCAGATGCTGACCATCGAAATGCAGATTCGGATCACGATATACACCATCTTCATCTGTCATCAGTGTTTCCTCTTCCGCCCAGATGCCGTTCATCTTAATCTTCGACAATGTACCGCCTGCAATGTAATTACATTCGGCACGGGCATCCGAAGCTCCTTCGGTATAAGCGAAGAAGGAAGGACGCAGTGTTCTGAACTTTGTGAATACAATTTCCGGACTGTTGGCAGTGAATGAAGCCAGACGCTTTGCACGTCTTGCTTCACATGCTTTCAGATAGGCCTGAAAAGCGGCTGTAATACTTTCCGGAGTATCATTGACGGTAGTAGTGACATTCAGCTTCTGCAAACGCATGGAAAGCTGACGGCTGAGAGTGCCTCTAAACCAATTGACATCTTTGCCATCTTTTTCATTCTTCGCATCTTGTCCGTCCTGCAGCCACCAATCGTAATAGACCGGATAGGTGTGCATCAGCATCCGGTGCGTATCTCTCATTTTACGATCTAATTCTTCTCTATGATTATCTTTCTTCCTTATCGCCTGCACTTCTGCAAACTGCTTTTGCATTTCGGCGATAAAACCGTTTGTGTCGATCGGCTGAAAAGAAGTGTCTTTCGTTTGCCAGGCAACGACAGAGACGAGCATGCAACATGCCATCCCCCACTTCAACAGCTTCATTAATCTTGATTTTATCATTTTGATTTCTTATTTACCTTAATTACCATCCTGAAAAAGAGATATTACATGCCTTTCTTCAATTCTTTATAGGCTTCCACAATCTGAATACCGCTTGAAGTACCGATACGGGTAGCTCCCACCTGAATTAAAGCCAAAGCAGTCTCCAGGTCACGGATACCGCCCGCAGCTTTCACACCAATTTCCGAACCGACTACACGACGCATCAACGCTACATCATGCACATTGGCTCCCGCTGTGCCGAATCCGGTAGAAGTTTTCACAAAGTCTACACCGGCCTCTTTGGCAATGCGGCATACTGTCTCTTTCTCTTCGTCAGACAGATAGCAAGTTTCAAGAATCACTTTACAGATCACTCCGGCAGGTTTGCAGATAGAAACCATATCTTCGATTTCTTTCTTTACGATGTCAGTCTGTCCTTTCTGTAAAGCACGGACATTGATCACTGTATCTATTTCTGTGGCACCTTTGGCAATGGCATCACGAGTTTCAAATGCTTTGCATTCTACCGTATTCTGTCCCAGAGGGAAACCGATAGCTGCTCCTACACGTACTCCGGAACCTTCGAGCAATTTCACGCAAGTTTCTACTTCCGCAGGATTGATAGCTACCATCGCAAACTTATACTGACGGGCTTCGGCACAAAGTTTTTCTATATTTTCGGCTGTTCCGAAAGGTTTAAGGAATGTATGGTCAATCATTCCTGCCAATTGTTCTACTGATAAATTTGCAATTACTTCGTTTATATTCTTAGTTTCCATTCTTATAAGGTATTTAATTATGTTAGTTAAAAAATCAATACACACTTCAATACTTCGCCACGTTTCACTGCAGCAAAGGCTTCTTCAATTTCTTCTATCTTGAAACGGTGTGTGATAAAGTCGGATGCAGAAAGTCTGCCTTCCTCAATCCATTGAGCCAGCGTGGTCATAGCCGCTTTCTCTTCCGAACGGGTAGGCCACTGATGCATGTGCAGGTCAAAGTTATAAGGTGCTTTCGACAAGTCGAATGTCGGATTTTTCGTCATAACACCATACACACAGACGTCTCCGCCCATCTTTACCAACGGCAATACGGAATTGACTACTACATCGAGTCCTACGGCGTCAATCACTGCATCGTAAGAGCGGTTGGCGGCTGCTATAAATTCCGGTGTGCTGATTTCGGCAGGTGTATATCCATTGTCGGCTCCCATACGGCGGGCAACTTCCAGTTTGGCAGGAAGCATATCAACAATATCAATCTGCCCCAGGCCGAAGAGTTTGCCCAGCTTTACGAAGCTCAATCCTACCGGACCGGAACCTACTACAATCACTTTCTTTCCCGGAGTCAGGTTGAAATCCTTGAAAGCTCCCAGTACTTCACGCCAGGTACAGGAAATTACCGCTTCTTCCGGCTGCACATGCGAAGGAACCGAATTCTGAATTTCAAAGCTGTCCCAGCATCCCTGTTCGGGTGTGGCAAGTCCTTCTTCCTTCAGCACTTCGAAGTCATTCACTACTACATATTCGCTGAAACCGCCCCAGCCGCTATTAATGCCTTGCGCGCCAAAGTCGGAAATGAGGCCGCCGATCGCACGATCGCCTACTTTAAAGTTGCGAACCTTCTCGCCTGCCGCTACTACGATTCCGGCATTCTCATGTCCCAGAGCCAACGGATATGCATCTACGCCGGGAAAATGTCCGGCAATCAGTTTACTGTCGGTAGCGTTACACAATGCCACCATTTCTGTTTTTACCAATGCCTGATATGCATTGATTGCAGGTGTTTCCACCTCTCGTATTTCAATTTTGCCGGGAGCCGGCACAATCACAGTTTTCATTGTATTCTTATTCGATTATATAATTTATAGTTCAGTTTTCGCTATCTCGGTGTACATCTCACACAATGCATGATAAGCCTGATCGAAAACAGGCATCCAGGCTTCATACTTCTTCACGTTCTCCGGAATCGGCTGTACGGTCTGTTCAATACGAACAAAACGGTCGATCACAGAGAAGTCCTTAAATATACCCGCACCGATACCTGCCAGAATAGCAGCTCCCATCGAAGTCGCTTCTTCCAGATAATTGGGTACGCGGATTTCCGCCTGATAGATATCTGCCATCATCTGACGCCAGATCGGATTCTGTGCACATCCGCCAATCACTGTTACCTGATCGATAGGAACATGCTTGCGGAAGATGTTCACAATAAATCCGAGATTTAAAGTGATGCCTTCCATGACGGCGCGCAACATATCTCCGTGTGTATGCCCCAGCGTCAGACCGATGAATGCACCTTTGGCATCAACATTCCAGCGAGGAGTACGCTCACCCAGCATATAGGGTAAGAAGAGTAGCTTGTTGGCACCGATCGGAGATGAGATAATTTGTTCGTCAATCAGTTCGAATACGCTGCGTCCTGACTGAGCCGCCAGTGTCCGTTCGTTTTGACACAACTGGTTAATCATCCAGTTGTAAGAAGAACCTGCCGCCTGCATTGTTCCCGACGGATGCAGCATACCCGGTACTACGTGCGCCCAGTTCATCGTGCGACGCTGTTCGTCCACAATCGGCTTTTCCACCGTCAGTGCTACCCAGGATGAAGACCCCAGATAATTGTATGCATTGCCCGGAGCCACACAGCCTACTCCTACTCCGGCACAGCTGCCGTCGCCACCACCACAGATGACGGGAGTTCCGGCAAGCAATCCTGTTTCACGGGCTGCTTCGCCTGTCACTTCCCCGATGACATCGATAGAAGAACGGACTTCCGGAAATAAAGAAAGATCGAGTTCTGCCGCTTCAATGATTTCTTCGCTCCATTGCCAACGATTCAGATCATAGGCGTTCGTACCCGAAGCATCTGAAGGGTCAGTGGCAATAGTACCACACAAACGGTAGTTAATATAGTCTTTTGCATTCAGCATCTTTGCTGTCTGCGCGAAGATTTCCGGTTCGTGCTTCTTCACCCACATCAGTTTTTCTACAGAGTAGGAAGCGCTGATTCTGTGTCCCGTGATCTCATAGAAATGCAGCGGGTCTATCTTATCGGTCAACTTTGCTTCTTCTTCCTGCGAACGCTGGTCACAGTAGAGCATGTGCGGACGAAGCGGCTGACCGTTCTTATCCACACAAAGACATCCCATCATTTGTCCGCTAAGTGCTACTCCTGCGATATCATTGGGCGATACCAGTTCGAGAAGTGCCTGTGTTGTGTCTACAATAGCTTTCCACCAATGGTGCGGATTCTGTTCCGCCCGGTTGCCGGAAGCGTAGTCGGTAGGGTAAGCAGCAGTACGCGAAGCTACCAAAAGCCCCGATTCATCGAACAAAGTTGCTTTGTTCCCGCTAGTACCCAGATCGTGTGCTAATATATACATGTTATATTTTCCTTTTTCAGTTAATTGATTTAGAGTGCCGCATTTGTATATCCGGTAAGTCCGACAAAGATTCCTCCGGCAATACCACCCAGAATAATCACCAGCCAACGGGGAAACGCTTCTTTCAGTAATCCGCTGCGCGTACCTTTCGGCGCACACAGCACATCAGCCAGAATAAAGCCCATCGCAATTGCCCATCCCATGTCTACCCAGGGAGCACTGCCACGGTTTCCCTGATGAATGAGACTGAATTGCATCGGTAAACCGTCGGCATCATTCAGCAGCCCGGTAGAAAAACCGAAACCGGGAAGTTTGTGATTCACCAGCCAGAAAGTACCAATGATAAGGGCAGCTGCCATAAAACCGCCTATCGGACCGAAGTCCTTCACCAATTTAGGCCAGCTCATCAATACGGTAAACGTCACGGCAAAAGCACCGAAAATACTTGTTATGATTCCGGCATTATACATGCCCAACCATTCATTGTAGGTTTGCAACCATTCACTCATTGTATCCTCCTCCTTAATTTATTTTCCGGGCACAATCGCACGAACGGATTTTCCATACCACAATTCCGGCCAATGCGCCGCCAATCAGGCAGCATACCAGCGTGGGTACGGCATAAAAGAAATTAGTAATATCTCCCTGAAAGCGGACAATTCCCCAAGTGATCCCGGCAGAACCAATGCACCAGCCCTGATCCAGCCATATTTTTCCCGGAGGATTCAGAATCGCTCCATTATAGTGATTCATATACCACATGATGCCGATAATCAGCGTTGCCGCCAGCCAGCCTCCCATCAGACCGTATGTCTTCCAAAGTTCGGGCCAGATGCCGAATGCAAAGCCGCCACAGATAGCAGAACCGGCAAATGTCGATAGATAGTGTTTCATATTATTAATAATGTGTTTTATTAGATTGATGATAGTAGATTTGCGCGGGATATTACTCCAATGCCAGTTTAGCCAATGTGAAAGGCTTATCGTGTTTGGTATTCACCTTGTCCGGTCCGGTCACCAGGTCGAAGCAGGATACAATCACCTGACCGTTCCATACGATCGGTTCGCCGGGCTGATCCAGTCCGCCATCGCTTCCGTCGCAATCGGGACTTTGCGCAATGCGCTCAATCTTTCCGTTTTTATCTACACGCGCAACGGCATTTGCAGAGAAGTCTGCTACCCAGATGTTACCTTTATCGTCGATACACATACCGTCTGTAGTACGAAGTTGAGTCGTATCCTGTGCCCAGACGTCGTTGCTGACTACTTTTCCTTCCGCGTCCATCTTGATACGATGAATAGCACCGTCACCAAAGTTGCCTACAAAAAGGTCGCCTGCCTCGTTAAATACAATTCCGTCCAGTCCGTACTGCACTTCGGGATTTTTGGTGATTACCGTAGTCAGCAAGTTCTTATCAGCCGAAGTGTTGGTTACTACAATGTCACGATCGTTCATGTCAAAACAGTATACGCCACTGACAAGCAGACCGGAAGGGTCTTTTATCTGCGACAATGAACTTTGAGTCACATATAATTTTCCGTCACGAATACGAATACCGTTCGGATGCTCCAGACCGGATGCTACCGTAATGGTTTCTTTCAACTGGTCATTTTCAAACTTCAAACGAAGTACACGTCCTTTGTTCTTTGCTTTCTCTGCACCGCTCCAGCCTTGATTGTCACTGATAAACAAGTCACCTTCTTCGTTGAAGGCAAGCCCCATCGGAGAAGCCCATCCGGTTTCTTCCAACACAGGAACATCGAGCCATTTCGAAACCGATCCGTCCTTAGTAATACGCATCAGACAAGCAGGCTGTGTGATATCTGCAAAATTGGGACATGCCAGAATCAAATCTCCATTAGGAGCAATAGCCATACCGTCCGGAGTCGGACAATAATCAGGCAATGATACAAACAGTTCACTCTTTTGCGGAAGAGTATTCTCTCCTGTCTTTTGTTTGGGAGAAGTACATTGAATACAAGTTGCTCCAATCAAAGAAGCAGAAATAAGAGATAGTAAATAATACTTTTTCAT
Source organism: Bacteroides sp. HMSC067B03 (assembly GCF_001811315.1). Classification (NCBI taxonomy): domain Bacteria; kingdom Pseudomonadati; phylum Bacteroidota; class Bacteroidia; order Bacteroidales; family Bacteroidaceae; genus Bacteroides; species Bacteroides sp. HMSC067B03. Next base: position 16,003 of record NZ_KV804482.1, read on the forward strand.
GGTTAGCTGATACAAATATTTATGTTTATAATTTGAGTCCGTTAGTTCGGTACGCAAACTTACTGGAAAATCTCTGTAAAAAAGGAAAACGACAAATCAATAAAGGACAATATTTGTTCATTATGACGCAAAAATGCCCTATTTTCCATCTGAAAAGGAAATTTTCCTTCAACAAATAATTATTTTCATCTCTTGATTATCCACCGACAGGAAACTCAATAATAATAGAAACCACATTATTTTATGAACGAATTAAAAGACCGAAACCACTAAAAAGAAGAGTTTATTTAGAATGCACCAGGGTAACGAAGAGAGGGGTAGCAAACAAGTGATCACCAAGAAAAGATAAAGAATAAAGTCATGAGATTCATGAATAATGCAGTTTGAAAAGGGGGAATGTATAAAGCAGTGCTTTGAGTGAGCCAAAGCTATGCTTTAAGAGTCGTAAAGCTTAGCTTTGGCTCATGCAAAGCACTAAGTTATCAACAGGTACAATAAGTACACTTTTCTAAGGCTTCCTTTAGCACACACACGCACGAACATTAATTATATACGCGATATATATACGTGCGCACATACGCACGCCTGTGTGTGAAAAAATTATAGGGTGTACCTAATGTACCTTTTGTACCTGCCGGGTTGTTCATAAAGAAAAGATTTACACAGATAGTCTCATGTATTTTATCTCCTTCACCCATGTAATCCACTATTTTAAGGCTAAAAAGCATATTTTCTCCCGAAAAGTTTTTGTAATATCAGAGTTAATCGTATTTTTGTGTACAATTTTGGTGTAGTAATGACAGAAGAAGAAAAAAAGTTATTGAGTACCTTTGAAACGCAGCTACGGCATTTAATGTATTTGCACGATGAATTAAAGCGTGAAAATGCTGGGTTGAGAAAACTTCTTGAAAACGAAAAGTTAAAGAACGAGAAGGTGCAAGCTCAGTATGATGAATTGGAAGTCAACTATACAAACCTAAAAACAGCTACGACAATCAGCCTTAACGGCAGCGACGTAAAAGAGACGAAGCTGCGATTGTCAAAATTAGTGCGTGAAGTCGATAAATGCATCGCTTTATTAAACGAGTAAAGAAGAAAGATGTATGAACGATAAAATAAAGATAAACCTGCAAATAGCAGACTCAAACTACCCGTTAACCATTAACCGACAGGAAGAAGAAATGGTACGGGAAGCAGCCAAGCAGGTAAACATCAGGCTTAATGCGTACCGGGAATACTATAAAAACCTTGAACCGGAAAAGATTATTGCCATGGTAGCCTATCAGTTCTCGTTGGAGAAACTGCAATTAATGCAACGTAACGATACCACTCCGTATACGGAAAAGGTAAAAGAACTAACGGAATTGCTGGAGGATTATTTCCAAAAAGAATAATGCCACCGAGCTATTCACTGATAAAGAAAACACCACGCACTGCAGAATATCCGAGCAATGACTGTTTTGATATTTGGCGGTGCGTTTTTATTTATATAACTAAATTAATGTAAGAATGATAGCAATAATAGCAACAGCAATTGCTTGCTTCGTCGTAGGAGGAATCCTTTCATATGTACTTTTCCGGTACGTACTGAAGTCTAAATACGATAGTATTCTGAAAGATGCGGAAACTGAAGCTGAAGTAATTAAGAAAAACAAATTGCTGGAAGTAAAGGAGAAATTCCTGAACAAGAAAGCTGATTTGGAAAAAGAAGTGGCACTGCGTAATCAAAAAATTCAGCAGGCGGAAAATAAACTGAAACAACGCGAAATGGTGCTTAGCCAGCGTCAAGAGGAAATCCAGCGCAAGAAACTGGAAGCCGAAGCTGTAAAGGAAAACCTGGAAGCACAGCTTGTGATCGTTGATAAGAAAAAAGAAGAACTGGACAAACTGCAACATCAGGAAATAGAAAAGCTGGAAACAATCTCCGGTCTGTCTGCCGATGAAGCAAAAGAACGTCTGGTCGAATCACTGAAAGAAGAAGCTAAAACGCAGGCACAGTCATTTATCAATGACATCATGGATGATGCGAAACTGACTGCCAGCAAAGAAGCAAAACGTATTGTTATCCAGTCTATCCAACGGGTAGCTACCGAAACTGCCATCGAAAACTCCGTGACAGTATTCCATATCGAATCGGACGAAATCAAAGGACGTATTATCGGACGTGAAGGACGCAATATCCGTGCACTGGAAGCCGCTACCGGCGTTGAAATCGTTGTAGACGATACTCCGGAAGCAATCGTTCTTTCTGCTTTTGACCCGGTTCGCCGTGAAATTGCCCGTCTGGCTCTTCACCAACTGGTAACAGACGGACGTATCCATCCGGCACGTATCGAGGAAGTCGTGTCTAAAGTACGCAAACAGGTCGAAGAGGAAATTATCGAAACCGGTAAACGTACGACAATCGACCTTGGTATCCATGGTCTGCATCCGGAACTGATCCGTATTATCGGTAAGATGAAATATCGCTCTTCGTATGGCCAAAACTTGTTGCAGCATGCCCGCGAAACAGCCAACCTTTGTGCTGTGATGGCATCGGAACTGGGACTGAACCCGAAGAAGGCAAAACGTGCAGGTCTGCTGCATGATATCGGTAAAGTACCCGATGAAGAACCGGAATTGCCACATGCATTGCTGGGTATGAAACTTGCCGAGAAGTACAAAGAAAAACCGGATATCTGCAACGCTATCGGCGCTCACCACGACGAAACGGAAATGACCAGTTTGCTGGCTCCTATCGTACAGGTTTGTGATGCTATCTCCGGTGCACGTCCGGGCGCACGCCGCGAAATCGTAGAGGCGTATATCAAGCGTCTGAATGACCTTGAACAATTGGCCATGGCTTATCCGGGCGTAACCAAGACTTATGCTATTCAGGCAGGACGTGAACTCCGCGTAATTGTAGGTGCGGACAAGATCGACGATAAACAGACTGAAAGCTTGTCCGGTGAAATCGCCAAGAAGATTCAGGATGAGATGACTTATCCGGGACAGGTGAAGATCACCGTGATCCGTGAAACACGTGCGGTTAGTTTCGCTAAATAAGTAAATATTCAAAAGAAGATTCAATATAGGGCGAAGCAATTCGCCCTTTTTTAGCTTATCACCATTTATCTTTCATGTTGGCGGTATCGCACAGCAACATGCAGTCTAAAAGTATCAGCTTATGAAAAAGTTTCAATTTGAAGTCTGTGCCAATTCAGTAGAAAGCTGCCTGGCAGCACAGGCAGGCGGAGCCAATCGGGTAGAGTTATGTGCAGGTATTCCGGAAGGCGGAACGACTCCTTCTTACGGAGAGATATCGACAGCACGTGAGATGCTGACAACGACTCGTCTGCATGTCATCATCCGCCCGCGCGGAGGAGATTTCCTTTATTCTCCCATCGAAGTGAAGACGATGCTGAAAGATATCGAAATGGCACGGCAATTAGGAGCTGACGGAGTTGTATTCGGTTGTCTGACAGCAAACGGAGAGATCGACCTTCCTGCGATGCAAGAGTTAATGAAGGCCTCGCAAGGCTTATCGGTTACCTTTCACCGTGCTTTTGATGTATGCTGCAATCCTGAAAAGGCTTTGGAACAGATTATCGAACTGGGCTGCAACCGCATTCTTACTTCCGGTCAGCAACCTACTGCCGAAATCGGCATTCCTTTACTCAAAGAATTGCAGCAACAGGCTTCCGGAAGAATCATCCTGCTTGCCGGATGTGGCGTAAACGAGAAGAATATCGCTCGCATTGCCTCAGAAACCGGTATACAGGAGTTTCATTTCTCTGCACGTGAAAGCATCAAAAGCGATATGAAGTATAAAAATGAATCAGTATCGATGGGCGGCACTGTACATATCGACGAATACGAACGAAATGTTACCACCGCCCAAAGAGTGACAGATACCATTCAGGCTATAAATAAGGGATAATCGTAATATAGATACCCGTAATAATAGCTGAGGTGATTACTCCTGAGATATTGGCTCCCAAGGCATCTCCCAGAACGAACGAATCCGGATTGTCCTTGCTTACTATCTTCTGGGCAACTTTTGCGGTGGTAGGTACGCAACTGACAGCAGCGATACCAATCACCGGATTGTAATTTCCCCGCTTGACAATGTACATAATGTATCCGCCGATAATTCCTCCGATACCGGAAAGCAATAAGGCAACGATACCTAATACCAGCAATTTCAGTATTTTCGGATCAAGCAACAGATGCGCGTCGCAAAGCACACCCAGCAATACGCCTAACATAAAGGTTGAACCATACAACAACGGACCGCTGACAAAATCATAAATGTGCTTCATACCCGATTCGCGGACAGCAACTCCTAAAAACAGGGAAAAGAACAATGGAGAAGCTACCGGAAACAAGAAGCAGAGTACTGCGCAAAGAACAGCCGAAAAGGCCAGTTTCACTTTGGCGTCATAGTTCTTCGGTGCCTTCTTACTTACCATCTTAATGGCACGGAAACGTTTAGGAACTAATAGTTTGACCAGATAAGGATAACCTCCATACGTCAGTCCCAGATACAGATAGGCAACTACCGTGATAGGGACAAACAAATGCTTTGCCAGAGCCAGCGAAGTAAACAATACCATCGGGCCATCCGCACCACCTACCATAGCAACGGAGGCACTCTCCTTCAAAGTCAGTCCAAGGGCGGAAGCGATGGGTACCGTAAGGAACGTGCCAAGCTCGGCACATAAAGCAAGGAAAATACTCGCAAACGGTTTCTGAAGCAAGAAGCCCACATCCAGCAGTGTTCCGATGCCCATAAAGACAAAGCAAGCTATAAGCCCGTTACTGAATGTCAGCGTATAGACAGGCTGCAGAAAGTCTATCTGCATCGTATTCATCAGGTCATCCGTATCCGAAAGCATCGGGTCGAGAAAAAGGTTGCCTAATGTGCCATCCGGCATCATCAATGTTCCGCAGTTGATAGCTACCATGCCTAGCCCCATCGGGATCATGACCATAGGCTCGAGCACTCCCTTCCACCCGAGATAGATAAGTAACAACCCCAAAAGTACCAGAAAGACTCTGGCAGAAGCCAGCAGCCAGCCGCTTTCCATCATTGTTCCAATGCCCTGAAAGAGGGTGGCAAAATCAATATTTTCCATAAATAAACGTTATTTTATTGCTTGTTGGTAGTAGATTTCTTTGAATTCTTTTTGTTGGTATGTGCCAGCTCTTCTTCTTTGAGAAAGAACTCACGTGTATCCCGCGGATAATAATAATCCATCAGGTTCTTTTCTGAAGCACCCGGACTTACCCCATGATAATAACCGGAATAGCCGGAAAAATTCCGGTTGATTCCACGACTGAAATCTTCGCGGTAATCTCCCAAAGTCTCTTCGGCTTCAAGCGGCATCTGCCTTACAAGCCTTTCTACTTTCTGCCGATGTTGTCGCCAACGGTGTAACCTCAACAGTTCCAGACGATGAGAACTATAAAAATCAAAAGAATCTGCCGCATAGGCAATCAGCTTGATGACCGCTGCAACAAAAAAACCGATGAGAAAGGTTAGTCCCATCATAGCAAAAGTAGATATTAATAAATCAATCATAGCAATATAAATATAGGTTATATAATAGTATTCAAAAAAAGAAGAGGCGCCCAATGGTATAATCATTATAAAATTTAGACACACATGAAAGTTTAATCCCATCGGGCACTCCTCATCATCCATATAGAAACAATCGGCAGATGTTACTTGCCTGAATCACTTCGGTATACATCTTTGCTTCTATACGACGTAACTCCCGTTTCACAACGAAAAACACAATATTTTGATCCCGGCACCTAACTTGGTATCCGGGAAGTATATCATACGTTTATAGGAACAATAAATAATAAGGAGGGGCAGCGAGAAAGACATTTCTCACCCTGCCAAAGGAAAACAATGTAGCCTAAATAAGAATATGGGCTAATGTATAGACGTAGTATTTACACGAATATTTTGTGTAATTGACATCAAAGCAAGTATGGCTCAGACGTTTCTCCGGAAGCATCGTATTCAACGAGCTCAATATCTGTAGAATTGCAGTATTGGTAGTATTGAACCTCAAATTCTTGAAAGGAACAATGCTTCTTGGAAAAGAGAGATTATCAAAAATACAGTCGCTAACTTTACTGCCGTAAGTTCCGTCAGTCAGCAACGAATGAGTTTCTTTACATGATTTATCAAAGCCGGCAGAAGAGATACAGCAATTTGCTCCCTCATTGTAGGACATATCAATTGCCGGGACTCCAGTTTCTTTCTGAAATCCCTGCAATTCTTTGTTGGAAATATGAGTAAATCCCAAAGCCAGAAATGCGCATGCTAATATGCCAAAAATGTACTTTGCCATAATTTGCTGCAAACGTAATCATTCTTTTCCAAAAACAATGTATGAATAATAAGAATTAACGATTATTGCACTCTGGCTTCACCTTATAATCCATGTATTACTTTCATCAATTGCTCTCCCAGACCAATCGTATATCCCTGAGAGACAAAGACTACCCGGTTGAAAGTATCGGCAATGATGAATATCGGCAAACTATTTTTATGTTTCAGTTTCATATTATCCACTATCTGTTTGCAAATTCCATCCGTATCTATACCATAAATAACGGTAGAAGGCAACTCAGGAAACTCGGAAGGATGGAACTTCTTACATTGTGCTTCATCCGGGAAAAGCAATACCATTTTCCGGTTCCATTTCTCTAAGTCAGATTTTAAAGCTGCAATATCATGCAAAGCATGGTTGGTGGGTTCTTGCCCCGGACCTAGTATCCCGACTATAAAGTAGCCGCGGCCACAAGCTTGCAACAAACTTTGCCTATCCAAAAGTGTTGTCTTCTGCCCCATTTCTTCCACTGGAGTAAAAAGAGACTCGGAATTAAACCCGCCAATTACAGCAACTTTCTCACCTGATTCACGTAAATGATAAGAAACTTTTGTAGCTTCCAATTTCAAGTCATCTTTCTGCATCGGCAATACAAAAGATGAAATTCTAGCCAACACACCACCGTCAGCCAATCGCGTACCTGTCACCTGCAAATAATAACCGGCATCCAATACTCCTATATTCCTCAATTGAGGATTATTTTCATCACAATCAATTAATATCGGCCTTCCATCTTCTATTCTGGAGATCGTAAACTTACTATAATACTTCACTCTGTCATCACCATTTGCAATGGGTTTGTTTCCATCATACATCCGATATATTCCTTTGGGCGTTTCTACGCTTTCTGCTTTATCGAAGTTAACATCCACGGATTCATTCCAAAAATAACCGTTATCTTCAAAAGTCATATAATAAGATACACTCCCATTCATACTATTTATATAAGCAGGAATATTCATGCTACGTGCCAACGCAACAAAGAATATATCCCGCGAATGTGAATCAGCCACCCGAGAACGCCAGACTCCTTCCGGGGAAACAGGTATCCCCTGAGAATTATGCGTTCCGTCGACAGTCACATAACGGTTTACCCACTCTACCAAAGCTTGTGGACGATTACGGAATGTATCTACTTCCGCTTCCGAAAACTTTGACTGGAAGAAAGATCTGTAAGGAGTCAATGTCTCCATAGAAATACGTGGTTTGAAAATTTCATGTATTTTTAATTCCGGAGGATCACTCATACAAACAGGCCCCGGTAAAGCGCACACGTATGAACTATTAGAATCATCTTCTGTATACATGAAATGATCCATCAATACCTCATAAGAAACATCACGACGGTCTTTTTCGTTAATGATAGATAATAGCGCAGCAGCTTTCAGCAATTTTCCTTGTCGATCAGCCTCCTGCAGAAAACGAATTAACACATCATAATTTCCTCTGGCATCCACTAAGAAAGAACATAAACTTTTCTTCACACTAGAAGTTTTTGTCCCTTTCCATCCGGAAACTATAGAATCAATCTGCGCAGCAGTCGGAAAAGTAGCGATATACGAATTGCGGATAGAGTCTTCCAGAGCCATCCGCCGGTCATTTTCTGCCCGTTGCTCCGATGTTACTTCAGGCAAATTGGCATTCTCTACAGGAGGAACCATATCAAGATCCACTTCAAAGATATCTCCTTCTTTTTTATCCAGCACTAAGGCCAACTCCGATTGTTTTCCAAATGATAATTTGGTAAAGCCGAACTTTCCTTCACTGGAAGCCCATACCAGCATATCTCCTTTTCCGGCTGTCAATGATACTTGCCCGTCAGCATCCGTATATTTTGTAGCTACTGTATAGAACTCGGCGTAATTATATACCTTAAAATCAACTCTGGCACCGGAAATAGGATTTCCACTCACATCCGTCACAGTCACTATTGCTTTTGCTGTCGGCGCATAATTCTCTGTCACATTGATTTCCGTATAATTAGGAGTTTCAAGCATAATTTCTTCCGGACCGTTATAGCGACCGAATACCTTTGTATGCATCAGCATTCCCCGGCTAGCAGGAGCATTGAACCATCCCAGATTCAAAACCGGTTCCGGCTCGCAAGCCCCAATAAAATACCACTGGCCATCTGCCCATGCTTCCACCCAGGCATGATTATCATCCGTATGCGCCCAGCGGGGAGTATATACCTGCCGTGCCGGAATACCTACCGAACGCAATGCAGCCACAGCAAACGTGGATTCTTCTCCACAGCGTCCATACGCCGTCTTCACCGATGCCAGCGGAGAACTCGTACGTGCATCGCTCGGACGATACACCACCTTTTCGTGGCACCAGTGATTCACTTCCAGAATGGCATCTTTCATGGAAAGATGCTTTACCCTATCCTTCAATTCTCCATAAAATACCCGGCGGGAGTCATCCAAATTCTCATTATTCACCCGAATAGGTAACACAAAATGCCGGAACAATTCGTTCGGGACCTTATCTCCCCAAGGCATCTCGGCACGTGTCTGACCGGATAGCCGAACATTCTCCAAATAATAATCTCCCGAATAATCCGTTACATCCCCTATCGGCATATACGCATAGAGAAACATCAAAGCTTCCTGCTCATACACAGACAAGTCAGGATTTGACAAAACAGTAAATAAGTCTCCATGAGGAAGCGCCTGTTTTTTTTGTTCAAAGTCTTTGGTTACTTGATTCCGATAATCCTCTTCTTTCAGGAAATGAGCATTGCTACAGGCAAACAGCACAATCGAGAGAATCAAAACAGATACTAGATGGATGAATGTTTTCATAAGAGTGTTTGGTTTATTTTAGATAATAAGATTGCTGTCTCACAAAAATACAAGAATATTTTCTGAATGCCTAGATAACTACATAAAAATGTGATGGATAAGAATAATATTGTCATCAAAGGAAAACAGCGGGAAAATTGTAACAGGTTTGTAACATCTCCGTGTTCGAACCTCTTATAAAAAGAAATTTCATAAGAAAAAGAAGATTTTTATGTTTTACAGCATATAATTCAAAAACATTTTGTATCTTTGCAGTGTTAATAAAGAAAACAAGATGTAAAACCGCTCTTCAAAACGTGGAGGGCAAAAAAAGAGGAAACAAATTATGAAAAAGAATGCAAATGAAAAAATCATGATGTTACAGTACCGTATTAAACGTTATCAAGCAATGGGAAACGGTGCTATGTGCCAAACCTTGAATGGTAAACTTCAAAAACTGCTGACGAAGCAGCCTGCCATGTAATTAAACACACTAATATATATCATGAAAAGAGCGGAGCAACCGATTGGTTCTCCGCTCTTTCTTTTTTATTTTCTTCTTATTTCTTCTTCAAAGTCACGTCACTGATTTCTACTACCCCACCTTTATTCTGTCCAAGGATAGCTACGTAACAATCCTTCAGGATAGCAGCATCATCATCCGTATCAGACACTTCCATATCAGGATTGGACTTCTTACTGCTGATAGTATTCACCACCTGTTCCATGTCATAGTAAACAACAACCTTTGTCCATTTGCCCGCATCCTTGATTTTGAAGTTATACTGTGCACCGGAAGCATTAGGCTGAGCATCAGCATCATAATCTCTACGCATAAAGAAGGTAGTGTTCAGCTTACCGTTATCATTCTTTTCTTCATTCGTCTGCTTGATATATACACTGACCGGAGTCCCTGCTTCTTTCACTTTTGCATAGAAAGTCAGCACATAGATACCTTTCTCCAAGCCGTCGGTAATACGTTGTCCCAGAAAAGCTTTATACCAGGAAGTATTCTTTTCTGCACCCGAATTATCTATTTTCATGGCATTCGGATATTTGGCATCCCCGGTTTGTTCCCAAGCGATGGTTGTCACACCGTCTGCCTCATTATTCATGATGAACCACTCACCTGCTGTAGCCTTGTTAGGGTTGGTAACCTTATTCGTTACTTCCGTAGCAAACTTTTCATTCTTGATCAGATTCTGAGCACTTACGCTTACTCCGGCGACAGCCAAAAGACCGACTAATAATACTTTTTTCATCTTACTGCGATTTAATTGTTTATACGTTATTTCTTGTTTCTACTTTATCTGCTGAATTCTATTTCACTTGTTGAATAACAAACTTATAATTTCCAGTCTCTTTTTTCTCGTTTGTTTTTAGTGTGATGCGATAAATCTCCTTGCCCCATACATTAGAGAGGCGCGGATCATCCAATTGGATGGTTTCCAGTTCAGCTTTGAATTGGGCCGGATAGTCCAGTTCTACTTTCTGCCCTTTTACTTCAATCTGAATTTTACCCGGTGAAGGGAAAGTCACATTCCCCCAAGTCATAAAATTTACCTGATTGGGAGCTACAGCTTCGTTCAGAGTGTAACTGTCAGTGATAGTCAGCTTACGGTCGTCCAGTGCATACGAACGGTTCCAGTTCTTCACTTTCGCCTCAGCCGGATAAGCTTTAGCTATATCAGTAGTGAAAACGCGTTTCTTTTCGTTGCAAGTAGTGTTTGTCGCCTTATACTCCTGACCGTATTTCTGCGGTACACCGTTAATCATCGGCAGGTTATGATAATTGCTCTGCATGGTCCAAATGGTGTAACGGTCTTTGCTGAATGTCTGTTTGGTATACGTCCCCACTCCGGCGTCGATAAAGACAGGAATCGTATTCATGTATAAAGAGAAAGTTCCCACGTCATTATGATTATGACTTTCGTTATTAAAACCACCTTTGGCAGCCACAAACATTCCATTCTTATTCTTCATGTAGCAGAATTCCGTTTCGGGATACCAGGTTACGTCAGGCATATCATGCTTTGGCGTTTCTTTGGCAAGATCATTGCAGCAAATCAGAGACTGAAGGGAACGGAATGCATCGTTTCCCATTGTTGCATAAGGTTTTCTGCCATTCAGCAGATAAGCTGCAAAATGCATCATTTCATCGCTGTTGACAGCCTTACCAAAACGATAGATCAACAGAGGATCACCACCGCCTTGTGCGGAAGCATCGGCAAAGTTCACTACCCAGCCATTACCGACATAAGAACGGGACATATACTCTCCCATACGACGAATCATCGGTTCATTGAACAGAGATATGTTGCCTCCTGTACCATCGGAAAGTATTTGCAAATAATCATATAGCTTACCTGCCGCATGTCCCCAATAAGAAGTTCCCTCTTCGCAAGCTCCGTCAGACTTCACAAAGTTGATAAACTGATCGACCGATTTCATCGAACGATACACCGCTTTTGCCAGACGGTCTTTATTATTTTCCATCAAAAGAAAACACTGCAAAGCATTAGAATTACACCAAGGATTCCAGTTGTTGATAATCTCACCCGGCTGCCAGTTGAATGCCATCCACCACATATCATCATCATTCATATATGGATCGAGGATACGTTCTTTAATCGCTTTACGCATTTGCAGAGAAACAACCGGATTGATTTTGTCGAAAGGCTTACGGAAGAAATAATGCACCCAAGCCATCAATGCACCATATCCACCGGAACCAAGATCAATAATTTGTTCACGGAAATCGGGAAGAGAACGCTTACTACTTTGTCGGGGCAGATGGGCAGACAATACCCATGAATTCATCTCGCAACTCATGTAAGCTCCGTTCAGCAACTGATCGATGAAACGCCCCTTGCCTTCTGCCAGTTCTGCCAGCATCAGCGTATTCAATGCCTGACGGTTAGCATCATAGGGAACTTCCATTATTTTACGATTACCGGTACGTTCATATTCAAGATAGGCAGTAGCGGGGATAAGTTGCCACTTGTAATCGAGAAGCTTCTCTCCTGCTGCGATAAGACGTTGCTTGTTAGGTCCCATCAGTGAATCCCATGCGGCACGGTCGGTGTAAGCCGGGTAAGGTACCCACGCCTGCTTCATTACCAATACACTTTTCAACGTAGTTTCGTCTGCTGCTTTTTGCAGCATATTGCGTTCAGTATAGGCATTCGCTTTGAAAGAAAAACTTCCAAGGGCAACTACCAGAAGAAAACTAATAAAATGCTTCATTCGATTCATGGTATTTTTGTTCGTTTAAGTATGGCAAAGATAGTACATCTCTGAAAAAGTAAGGTGAGCAAATCATACGAACCTCATGACAAAAAAGTACAGACTTCAAGAAAAAGTATATAAGTACCTTATTATCCCCAGTAAACAGACGCTCTGTTCAGAGCAAACAGAGCCTTCATTCTAAGTAAACAGACACTCTGTTCCAAGTAAACAGAGGCTCTGTTCGAGCTTCCGTAAAACCGTCGTTACTATCAATCTGAAGGCTGCTTTATTCCCAATCGCTAAACTCAAAACTCAGTTGTTCCCAAACTCCGCGCTGTTCGTCCGTCTCTTCTTTCGGATTGGATACGGAAAGTCCGATGAGCCGTATCGGGTGTTGTTCGTACTCCACACTTTTTAGTAATTCTTTAGCAAGGGGCAGCACACGGTCTAAGGTAGTCAGTTCCTGCGATTGGGTAATGCTTCGGGTAATCTGACTAAAATCATGAAACTTAATTTTCAGAGTCAATGTATTCCCTTTAAACTCTTTATGCTGAAGCCGCTCAATCAGTTCTACCGCCACATGATATAGTTCGATGATAACGGAAGAATGGGCGGAAATATCCTTTTCCAATGTCCGCTCACAGCCGATAGACTTTCGGATACGAACCGCCTCTACGGGACGTTCGTCAATGCCACGGGAACATTCATAATAAAGCGACCCGACCTTTCCAAAATGGGCAGTCAGCATTTCAAGCGAACACTTACGTAGCTGAAGTCCATTATGGATACCCAGCAGATGCATCTTCTTTGCCGTCACAGGGCCCACTCCCCAAAAAGATTCAATCGGAAGACGGGCTATGAAATCAAGCGCTTGTTCAGGATGAATAGTGCACAAGCCATCCGGTTTTCGATAGTCTGAGGCGATCTTCGCCAAAAACTTATTATAAGAGACACCGGCTGACGCGACCAAATTCAGTTCTTGACGGATGCGGAGCTTTATTTCCTTTGCTATGTCTACCGCCAAAGAGATTCCTTTTTTATTCTCCGTCACATCCAGAAAAGCCTCATCCAAAGAAAGAGGTTCGATTATATCGGTATATTCATGAAAGATTTCATGTATCTGACGGGAGACGGACTTATAAACATCCATTCGACCATGTACAAATATCAATTGCGGACAAAGTTTCTTTGCCTTCTGTGAAGCCATAGCTGAGCGGACGCCATAGCGCCGGGCTTCATAACTCGCCGCCGCTACCACTCCCCGCTCCTCGGCATGCCCCACTGCCAGAGGTTTGCCACGAAGTTCCGGATTATCGCGCTGTTCTACAGAGGCGTAGAAAGCGTCCATATCGATATGTATGATCTTACGCTGAGACATTATCTTCGATTATCAGAGCAAACTTACTACAATTTTCCGAATAAATAGATCTCTAGAATAATATGCATTTATTTTTTTAGAGACACAGGTCATAAAAAAGATTCGATATCATTGCGATCCCATTTCTAATAATAGTATATTTGTATATTGTTATCCATAATCTGTCAACAGGAAAACATTTGAGGTACAAACCATAAAACAAATTTAGTATTATGAAAAAACTACTATTCTATTTATTCATTCTATGCAGCACTTCCGCAGCTGCTCAAAATGGAACGACTTTTGAAGTTGAGCAACTCTCCAAACCCGAAAAGTTGCATCCTGTGGCTTCGCCCGATGAAATCTACAGATACCTGATGTTATCTGATAATGAATTAACCATTAGAATTACAGAAAAAGACATCTGGAAACCTCCATTTAATGTAATTGCCAAAAGTGAATCTCCTGACAGTTTAGTACATTTTGGGTATAATTCTTTTTTCCGCGGCATGTATCAGGCTTATGCAGATCATAGACCGTTCGTTTTATCACCGGATATGATTTGGTTACTGATTAGCCAAGGTTTTGCCCAACATGTGAATGCCAACCATGAGTCTTTGAGAAAATATTTTGTAGATTTCTCCGGGAAACAATCTTTAGTTGTACAATCCAATAAAAAACTGGAAGACCCGAGTCTTTCATGGGAAGAAATGCTCCCTCAGTTTACGGAACAGATAAGAAAAGAAGTAGGAGGTAATCTGGTCGAAACACTCACTTGTAATTTCTCTACAACGACTTCTTTGGAAAAGACCGTTTCTGAGATAACAATAATGGAAACGGTGAAATCATACTTCGAATTTATCACCATAATGATTGCTTGCGGTATTCCGGAAATCACGCTTGAAGGGACACCACAAGACTGGGAAAAAGTTTTAAATAAAGCCAGAGAACTAAAAGAATATAAACTTGAATGGTGGACATCACAACTTGAACCTCTTTTGGAGGAGTTTGTGAAGGCATCAAAGGGGACCGTTAACCAAGAGTTTTGGCGTAATATGTTTAAATGTCATTCACCAAAGTCATGTGGAGCTCCCGAGACTTTTGATGGATGGATCATTAAATTCTTTCCTTATGACAATGAAGGAAAAAGAAATAATCTAAAACAGATTGTGGGTCGTAAAAAACTTCCGAGCGAGATAGTAAAAGTGGATTTAAAGTATATTGAAGCATACAATGATACCGTGATTGAAACACCACTGGAACTGTGGTCCGGTTTCATCGGACTCAAACAAAACAATGAGAGTTTTGCCCTGAGACCACAAATCGGCTGGATGGTCAGAAAGAAAAGCACAGATAACACCAGACTCATAAACAGATTGAAAGCCGACGCCAAAACAGGAGGTTTTGGCGGGGGTATCAACCTTAGAGTGAAAGAGTTCCCTTCCATACTGCTGAAACTTGAAGAAATAAAACAGCTGGAGCTTACCTTCATTAATGAAATTGATATACCGGACGAACTTTCAAAAGTGAAAATCGAAAGGTTAGAGCTATCCGGCAAGATTACGGAAGAAGGAATACAACGCATCAAAAGCTTGTTTCCAAATACAAATCTGAAAATAAACAGAAAGAATATAACAGAAATATCACCTGGTAATTCCCAAAGACACAAAGGAATAATCGGTATTACGTATGAATAGAAATAAGGGCTGAATTCACAATACAGAATTCAGCCCTCTTTTCACTTAATATACTTTGAAAACTAACCTATAGCTTATTCAAGTCTGACCCTCATCTCTGTCACAGTCGGCTCTACGAAAGACTGACGTCCACCGTTTTCACCACGCAGACCATTGTTTGAAGTTGCATCGTTACGATTCGGCGACTGATCGCGCACATACCATACTCCGTCACGTTGCTCGGTGTCTTCACCATTCATTTTCCAATAACCTACCAGACCATCTGATTTCGAATCAACAAACATCATATTTTCGCGAATCTGATTGGCAGTACGTGCAACTGACCATAAACGTACTTCGCTCATATATCCATTCCATTTACGGCTACTGTCATAGTCATAAGCATAGCCGATACAGAAACGTTCGTTCAAGTCGAATGTCAGTGAGCCAACAGTCTTATCGGCTATTTTCTCACCATTGAGATAGAGAGTAGCCATTCCCGCAGAAGCATCATAAGTGAACGCCACATGATACCACTTATTCAACTGGAACACAGACACATCAGGCATCTGCAACGCAACACTACCCGCCATCTGAAGTTCGTTGTCCGGGTGATTCAAGTCACCGGTACGCATAATTAAAGTACCTTCATTACCCATAATCGTACCCAAATTCTTCCAGCGCAAAGCATAAACCAATGCTTCAAAAGTGACGGAACCCGTTGATTTGTACACTGACGGCAAACGCACATCAAACCACCCCGGATTCACACGGTACACCTTATCAATGATAATCGGCTTCCTCACAACAATGTAAGTAACACTTGTACTGCTGATCTTTTCCACATCCGTACTGTTCACTAACACAGGCAGAATATAAGTCACCCCATCTTCACCTTTGGTAATATTCTTCACTAACAACTCACATGGATTGGCATAAAGTTCTCCTGCCTTAATGGTCGACGAAGCTCCCAGCATTTCATAGTTATCAGCAGCCAGAAGCTGTCCGGTCGTCCCATGTTTTTGATTATATTCATCCACTAGGTCCTGTCCGCCTATCTGATAGCTCACCTTTACATCACTCTTCATCATATTTGACAGACGTGATATCAATTCACAGTCATAAGTATCCGCTTCCACTTCCACTCTTATCACATTACTCTCAAAATAAAGTTTGGATGTCAACAGATCACTTTCACTATCGTTACAACCAGCACCGAAGAAAGACAATGCAACCAGTGCACTTGCATATAAGATTTTGATACGTTTCATTACTGTTCTGTATTTTCATTAGATTGACTGTCCATATATTCCTTATAGGCCTCTTGATTGATTTGTATCGCATGGCGCACAAAATTGTAATCACGGGCATTATCATAGTCATTATCGAGTCGGAAAGCACCTACGCCGCCCTTCGGGCCATTGACATGGTTATAGGCTGCCTGAGTCAGCAAAACACCACCGGACACCCATGATGACTCGAAGTTCTCGGTAAAGATATGCTTACGATAGTCATAGTATTCTCCACACCAACTTTGCAAGGTACTGACTCTCCTGTCAAGATTGGAATCTCCATACGCCTGAGTAATGAAATAGTCGAAATAGGGAGCCGATTCCTTGTTCGAATTCCAGATTTCACCATCTATCATAAAATAGTAGTACTTGCCATTCGGACGTTCAGTTGCCTTCGGACCAAAGTATTTTCCTATCTCTTCTACCAGATAATGCAGAAATTCTCCACGCGGACCACCACGGCGGTCTTTCAAACTTCCGACATATCTTCCTCCGTCACCACCGTTATCCGGCTCCCAGTCAATGTCCAGACCATCATAATCAGTAGCTACGATAGTATCCACCAACGCCTTTGCATATTTTTGAATCGCTGTAATGTGATCTTCCGCACCCTTCTCTCCACTGGTAAAGCCCCAATATTCTTCTGTAGCCTTTTTTACCAGTTCATTGATCTCTTCACTGGAGGCTTCCGGGTTTTCAGCCTGTACTTTCTCTGAAACGGAAGTAGGCGTAATACCTGTCCCGATATTATGCAAAATATAACAGACAGTGATCTTACCACCTTTCTTCTTCTGGAAAATCTCCTTATCAGCCAATTTTGCTTCATTCAAACCAAACGGACCGCTCCACATCGAAACCATATCGATACTGTCCGGCAATGATGCCAAATATCCCTTACGGATAGGGCCTTCGGGTGACCAGTTACTAAACCATCCGAAAAAAATGGGACGACCGTAATCCTTGCTTGTTGCCTTCCATGCACGAAGATCCGCATAATATTGTGCGCTTTCTTCGTTATCCATCGTATTGTAACCACCGATATGCTCAAAGTCTTTGCTTTCTATATCGACACACGACGTAAACACCATCCCAATAATAGGAAGTATATATAAGATTCGTTTTAACATTTTCATATAAATCACAGATTAATAGATTCTATTTTTACAATCCCACCATAGCTGAGTGATTGCTTTATCTTTATCAGCACCACCCAAAAGATTCAAAGCTTCTTCATAATTGGCTCTGTCGTCTGCCGACTGAGAGAAGCTGAGAGGATACACCATACGGCGGATACCACCTTCACGGGTCACACCCTGCCCACGATTTGTCTGCACCTGGTTCAGTTTCGGATAACCTGTTCTGCGCCATTCGGTCCATGCTTCGTGTCCGTTAGGATAAAGAGCAATCCACTTCTGAATAATGATTTTCTCCAGTTTTTCTTCCGTCCCACCGCTGAATTCGGGTGTCGCGGCAGTAGGAGCAGCAGCGTTGTAGCTATAATATGAGGCTCTCATATTATGGGCAATCGGAGTCAAGCCGGATGCCAAATAGTCATCTACAGACGAACTGACACCGTTTTCATCAAAGGATGTGGCAACACCTTGTTCATACAGTGCCTTCGCATCTCCAAACTCTGCTCCCCATCTCAATGCAGCTTCCGCTCTGAGAAAATACACTTCAGAAGCACGCATCCAGTAAGTAGGCGTGTTCGCAGCAATATTAGGCTTGGAGAAGTCGGTGTAAATCGTGTTTTGCTGATAAGCATTGCCGGGAGGAACTGCCTGATATTTTTTACCGTCATAAGCCTCTGTTGCATACGCGCTGGCAGAAGCTTCAAAATAAGCACCCAGACGCAGATCTTTGTAACCCAACAAATAAGAAAACATGGAGGATCCCATACGACATTCATTATATTGGTTTGACAACCATTCTATGTTGTTACGAAATACCATTCCGGCTCCACTGCTCATCTGCGCTTCGTCCGCTTTAGCAGTCATCACGCCGACTTCGTGCTTCAAAGCTTGCAGTACATATTTCTTCGCAGTCGTTTCGTCAGCGTAACTGATACGCATTGCCAGCCGTAACATCAGCGAATTGGCATATTTGACCCATTTTCTCGTATCACCGCCATATACGGCATCATAATCGGCAACAATGGTTGCTCCTTGTTCTACTCTGGCTGTCAATATCTCAATAGCAGCAGTCAGGTCAGCAAACATAGCATTGAATGCGTCTTTCTCACTGTCAAAAGGAATAACCAAAGCAGGCTCACCCGCATGTGTATAAGGAATCGGTCCAAATGTTTCGAGCGTCTTATGCCATGCCGAAATCTTCAGAATCTGAGCCAAAGCGAAAACTTCCATTGATCCGGTTTTCTCGGATTCTTGTCTGATTTCCTTCCATGAGGAAAGCAATTCTGTATACGAATTCTTATAAGTAGCAGCCACCCAAGCGTCCTGTAAGTAATAGGTAGTATTGTTGCTACCGCTATACCAGTTGTTATTCTGTCCGAAAAATCCGCACCACGAATCGGCTGACAAATTGTAAGCAACCTGATATTGATTAATAGCCTCTGTATCGTCAGCTTGTGTTCCTACGGGAACTACAGCTCTTTGCATTGCTGCAACGGCGCCTCCGATGGCAACACCATCTCTTATCCCCATTTCGTTGGTCATCTCGAATGGATTGGTGTTTATTTCTTCGAAGTCACAAGCAGTAAAAAGCGCCAAAGCGCAAATGCCTGCCAATAGTTTATATTGATTTATCTTTTTCATGGGTCAATTATAATTTAAATTTAATACCGAAACCGAAACTCCTTACACTCGGTTGCATGAAATAATCATTACCTTGACCGTATGTTCCTACAGACGGAGTCAGTTCCGGATCATGCGGAGCCTTACTGTAGATCATCCAAGGATTGTTGGCAATGAATGACAAAGTAACATCTTTCAGTATATCCTTAAACCAAAGGTTAGGGAACTTATAACTCAAAGTCAGTTCCTGCAGACGGATGTTGGTAGCACTATATACATAATATCCGGAGGTAGTATAGTCTCCCGTACCTATCAACTGATAATATTTCTGAGCATCCACTCTTCCCTGTCCGGGCAATAAGACACCACCTGCGTCACGCGCTTCGGCAGATGTTTTTGATACTCCGAAACGGTCGAGGACAGCTTGGGTAGAAGAAGTTACCACACCACCGAAACGTCCGTTGATCAAGAAACTCAAGCCAAATCCTTTGTATGATAATGAGTTGCTCCAACCCATATTAAAGTCCGGTACGGTCTTTCCTAAGAAAACCGGTTCACCCTGCTCGAGTCCGAACGAGCCGTCTTGCTTGATTTCAACATAGCCCTGGCTATCCTTCTTCAAGAAGGTATTGGCATAAATATCATTGATACTGCCCCCTACTTTCAGAATTACACGCCCGTTGTTTTTCCTTACTTCCGGGACGTTAATAGGTTCCGGGCTCATACTGGTATGGTAGTTTTCCACCATTTCTTTAATCTCGTTCACATTGCGGGAGAAGGTCAGGTTTGAAGAGAAGCTAAAATCCTTGAAGCTGTCTCTATATCCCAATGAGGCTTCCCATCCGTGATTCTGTACGTTACCTGCCTGCAGATAAATTTGTTTGTAACCCGAAAACTCCGGCAAGTCTCCGATAAATGTCTGATTGTATGTATTCGACTTATAATAAGTGACTTCTGCACTCAACTTGTTCCAGAAGCGAACACTCAATCCGAATTCATACGAACGGGTACGTTCTGCCTTGAAGTCGGTAAACGGATAGATACCTGTGGGAGATAACGCACCGCCCACTATCGGAGTGGTAACTGTTCCCGGAGTAAGTCCTGATTTAGATACCGGAGAACCTACTTCCGTATAAGACCCGCGCACCTTTAAATATGAAATAAATTCGGGCAGTTTCACCATTTCAGAGATAATGCCGGACAAACCTACCGACGGATAGAAGAATGACTCTTCATCGGTGTTTACCAACCTTGAGTTCCAGTCATTACGTCCGGTCAAAGTAAGATAAAGCATGCTTCTCCAACCCAGCTCGACATTAGCAAAGATAGCGTGATTGCGCACGCGACTGTCACCTCCATCTTCGGAAATACGACCGTTGGACGGGTCGATGTTGCTGGCTGCAAACAGGTTTGTCACTCCGAGCAATGTTCCTTTATAACCTCTTGCCAGCGACCAGTAGTTAGAATAACTATAACCCAAGTTGGCAGAAACATTGAAGTCATTAAACTGCTTATTGATGTTCAGCATAAAGTCAGCGTATTCCTGACGGTCTTTATAGTTGCTATAGTCATAAAGCCCCTTTCTGCCTTCGGCGAATTTTTGATCGGAAGTAGCATAAACCTTACGTTCGAACTGGACATGAGTATCGTCCATACGATAACGTCCGGCAAGATTTATCCAGTCTGTGATCTTATAAGTCAGTCCGACGTTGAACATATAACGGCTCTTTTCATTGGTTGCTATATTGCGGTAAGCAGTCCAGTAAGGATTCTGTGAACCATAAGTAGCATCGGCAATAGGCCAATACTGTATCGGAATGTTACGACTCTGATCGTAACGTTCAAAAGTCTTGATATCATCGAAACTTTCGCCACGCGGGAATAGATAAGCGGATATCACCGGATTCCAATATTGTCCCTGCGATACCATGTTTTTATCTTTCTGCTTCACGTAGGATGCACCTAAATCCAACTGCAATTTATCATCCAAAAAGTAGCTGTATTACGAATCGTAAAATTCAAACGATCATAAGCATTGTTAGGAACAATACCTTTTGAATTCGTAGAAGATACGGAAGCAAACGTCTGGTTCTGCTTTGTACCGGTCGACAGTGTCAATGAATTAATGAAATTAGTTCCGGTATTAAAGAAATCACTCTTAGGATCATATGAATTAGGTCTGGACAGCTTATCGCCCCAGCTTTCGAACATACCTTCTTTATTTCCATAGGTATTCTGGAATTCAGGCATCATATATGCCTTACTGAATTCGGATGAAGAAGAAAATGATATCTGCAATTTCCCTTCCTGTCCTTTCTTCGTAGTAATCAGGACGACACCGTTTGCCGCGCTACTACCATACAGAGCAGCAGCCGAAGGTCCGCTCAGAATAGAAATACTTTCGATATCTTCCGGGTTAAAGTCGGCAACACCTTCTGTTCCGGCTTTGCCTTCACCCATGATACCACTGTCGGTGTTTCCCATATTGGTATTAAACAAAGGAATACCGTCAACTACATACAGTGCATTATTGTCTCCTTCGATGGATTTTGCACCACGCATTACTACACGCGTTGCACCACCGACACCGCTACCACTTTTGTTGATACTCACACCCGCTATCTTACCGTTCAGCGAATTAATGAAGTTAGCGTCTTTGATAGCGGTTATTTCATCTCCTTTTACTTGTTGCACATTGTAAGACAGTGCTTTCTCCGCACGCTTGATACCTAATGCCGTAACAACGACTTCGTCCAGTACCTCAGCATCCTGCTTCATGGTAACCGGATAAAACTCTTTATCGGAAACTGCAATCATTTGAGTTGCATATCCTATATAAGATACTCTCAGCCTGGCATTGCCGGGACCGCTAATAGAAAAGTTTCCATCAAAATCGGTTATTGTACCCGTAGAACTACCTTCCACTGATATATTTACCCCAATAAGAGGTTCACCATTCTCATCGGTCACTTTTCCCTTAATCATTTTCTGAGATTGTTGAGATTGCGCAGCAGGTTTCTTTTCGGTAACTATGATATAATTACCCTGAATCTGATACGAGAAACCAGTTCCTTTTAAGATTGCGTCGAGTGCAGTTGCCACTGATGCGTTTTCCAAGTTTAGTTCGGCTATTTTCTTTCCTTTCAGTTCGGAATCACTGTAATTAATAGACATCTTCGACTGCCGTTCCACAGCTTTCAACGCATCTACTGCAGTGATATCTTTTTGCTTGATAGTTATTTTACTATCATTTTGAGCAAAAGCGAGGGTCTGCAGCAACAATAGACCTAAAAAAATGAGAAATACTCGCTTTTGAGCAACATTATCTGCTATTTTTTCATAAATTTGTAGCATCTTTTTAGTATTAGTTAATTGGTTATTATTTTATGATCAATTGAAATAGCGTCAAGACACGCTAATATTAAAAAGAGAATGATTTCACATCCGGGAGAAACGGCCATTTCTTCCGGATATTTTTTTGCATAATGTATTAAATTAAAAAAGGTTCAACAATTATTCTTTATTCGTTATCTGTAATATAGCATTTATTTCCCCTGATTACATATTTGACATCTCCCGCTACTTGAGTTATAATCTGCATAACTTCTTCCAAAGTGGCTTTCTGTTGGAAACGGAAACTATACGTTTTATCATTCAGGCTGTGAAGGCTATAAACAAAGGTATAAGGGAACTTACGTTCGAGGCTTGTGAAAATCTCGTCCAGATGTATATTGCTGAAAACCAGTTCTCCACGCTGCCAGGCAGTCACATCTTCCATTCGCGGCGTTTGAAGGCTACGCTTTCGGGTCTGTTTATTATACGTTATCTGCTCATTAGGTTTTAAAATCACATTAGATAATAGGTTATTAAATTCTACTTTCACACTTCCTTCCAGCAGAGTTGCAGTCAATTCATCATTCTCCGGGTAGGCATTCACATTAAACTCTGTTCCCAAAGCAGTAATTTGAAAATCATTGGCTTTTACAATAAAGGGATGTTCTTTATCCTGCTTTACCTGAAAATTTGCTTCACCAATCAAATATACACTGCGCGTTTTACCAGTAAACTGTTCGGGATACAGTAAAGTACTTTTCGAATTCAGCATCACCCGTGTACCGTCAGGCAATGTAAATTCACGTATTTCCGCTGTCGGCATATAATATTCTACCAGATCCTTTTGCGGCTTGTCCTTCTCCAGCATCAGATAGATTGAAACAGACGACACTGCCAACAAGAAAATAGCTGCCGCTCTCCATATAAGCAATTGATACTTCTTATCGGAACCGGCAGGCTGCATTCCTATATTTCGTTGCATCCGTTGTATCGACTGCTGCATGCCACGGGGTACCTTCTGTTCTCCCGCTTGCTGCCACAACGCATGGAGTGCTTCTTTTTTTTCTTCCGCATGGTTCTCATCTGCCAACCATTGCTGCACTCTTCTCCGCGTGCCCAATGA
This sequence comes from Bacteroides sp. HMSC067B03, assembly GCF_001811315.1. Classification (NCBI taxonomy): domain Bacteria; kingdom Pseudomonadati; phylum Bacteroidota; class Bacteroidia; order Bacteroidales; family Bacteroidaceae; genus Bacteroides; species Bacteroides sp. HMSC067B03. Next base: position 39,940 of record NZ_KV804482.1, read on the forward strand.
ATATTCATTATGCCCGAATAACTCTATAATATGCTGAATATAATTTTTCATCCTCGTTTTTCTCCTTTATACTTTAAATACAACTAAAACAAAAACACTACTTAAATGAAAACAGAAAAAATAAAAAGAGGAGTACTTTCTTCAATTCTATAAGCACCAGATAAACCTGATGCTCCACCGTGCGAATAGAAATATTGAGTCTCTCCGCTATTTCTTTATAACTAAGTTCTTTAAAACGGCTAAGCTCGAATATTAATCTCCGGCGTTCCGGCATTTTCTCCAGAGTCAGGCGAATGACAAGCAGCATTTCTTCATAATATATGTTTTTCAGCGTGTCCTCACTTTCCATCAGTTCATGAAGTACCGCCTTTTCAAGATACCCTTCCTGATAGTCCTGTTCTATTTGCTGGTGTTTGAAGATATTCAGAATAATGTTTCGAGTCATTATAAAGAGATAGTTATCCAGTTCCTTTTCATTGTCTAGCCATATCTCGGGTTGTAACCAAAGTTTATAGAAAACATCTTGCGCTACATCCTCTGCATCAATCTCTGACCTAAGCAGCATCTGTGCATAATTCTTTACTTTTGGGAAGTTTTCAGTAAAGAAACGCTGAAACTTTAATTCAATTTGTTTCACATTGATTTCCATTTTTGCTAAGATAATTATCGGTTACAAATATAAATTTAAGCATTCTCAAAGATTAGAAGGCAATAACGTCTCAATATTAAGACTTGTTTGCGTATATTTGCAATTATTCCGCATTCAATTACAATCATAAAATTATTGACAATACAAAACTTCTTTTATAGCATACCAAAAGAGAACAAACGTAAATACATGTATAAGAAATTGACTCCTTATCTAAAAAAGAGGAGAAGAGCCGGTCAGTGGTAAAAACAGAGAAACAAGAGGAGTATAAAGAAAAAAATAAAGCTCTGAATACTCAGAGCTTTATTTTCTAAATCGTGGAGCTGGAGGGTGTCTCTCGAACCTTTTTATAAAATTTCACAGAATATCAAATATCATGTAATCAGTTATTTATCTCTTTCTTTCATTAATCTAAATATCTCTTAATATCATTGTATATCTCATTTTTCGGGTGTATTTTTGGGTGTCATTTTCAAACACACCCAATTATGAATATTAAAAGAAATATCATTTTTGCACCGGAAAGCCGCAAAAAAGACGGTATTCCAGTCACAAAGAATGTGCCAATCCGTATGCGTGTTATCTTTGCCAGTCAGCGTATCGAATTTACTACGGGATATAGAATCGATGTAGAAAAATGGGACACAGACAAGCAACGGGTTAGAAACGGTTGTACCAACAAGCTAAAGCAAAGTGCATCCGAAATCAACGCCGAACTATTGCGGCAATACACCGAAATACAGAATGTGTTCAAAGAATTCGAGGTGCAAGATGTAATACCCACCCCTGCACAAATTAAGGAAGCGTTCAACCTAAAGACAAAAGGGGAAAAGAAAGAAAACCATGAGGAAAAGCAAAAGGTTGAATTAGACTTCATGAAAGTTTTCAATGAATTTGTAGCAGAATGTAGCAAACAAAATGACTGGTCTTCCTCAACCCTCAAAAAGTTTGCAACAGTCAAAAAACACATTTATACATTTGACCATAATACTACGTTTGACAGTTGGACGGAAAAACATTTCAATGACTATATAGAATTTTTGCGTACAGAAAAAAACATGCGCAACACTTCCATTGCCAAACAAATCAAATTCGTAAAATGGTTCTTACGTTGGAGTAATCGAAAAGGGTATCACCAAAACATGGCTTATGATAAATTCACGCCTAAAATGAAGAGTACACCCAAAAAAGTGATATTCCTCACCCAAAATGAAATAAATAAACTAAGAACCTGCCCAATACCACCAACAAAGAAATACCTTGAAAGAGTAAGGGATGTATTGCTATTTTGCTGTTTCACCGGATTACGTCACTCCGATGTGTATAATTTGAAACGTAGTGATGTTAAAAACGGTCATATCGAAGTTATTACCATAAAGACGGCAGACAGTCTTATTATTGAATTAAATGACCACAGCAAGGCAATACTCGAAAAGTACAAAGGTGTGCCGTTCCCTAATGACAAGGCATTGCCAGTTGTAAGCAATCAAAGGATGAACGAATTTTTAAAAGAACTGGGACAACTGGCAGAAATAGATGAACCAATACGAGAAACATATTATAGAGGAAATGAACGAATAGACGAAGTTACACCTAAATACGCATTATTAAGTACTCACACCGGAAGACGAACATTTATCTGTAATGCTTTGGCACTTGGCATTCCAGTACAAGTAGTAATGAAATGGACGGGACACAGCGATTACAAAGCGATGAAGCCCTATATTGATATAGCAGATGAGATTAAAATCAACGCTATGACTAAATTTAATCTGATATAACTATGGACGAAAGAATAACATCAATGATACCCCACTACGGGAAACTCAACAAGATATATACCGAAATAATGTCCGGCGGCAGTTTCTCCTTTGAGAAACAGCAGTTCATTTCCGATTTCTATGAACAGTACGGGGACACGCAGACCTTTGAGACGGCACTCATCAGCCTCATGCTTGAAATGGACACCGCACACTTCTCCATATTGCTGAACAGTCTGAAACGTGAGATTGAGAGCAACATCTCGACTTACAACGCCTGCAGGGAGTTTTTCGACCGTCTCGATACCGAATACGTCTGCCGACGGCATGAAAGCCGTTTTGACTGGGACATCGACAGACAGATGAAAGTCACAAACGGATATTACCGGGAACTCATGGAAGCCAACGGCTCTTTGGAAGCGGTAGGCTTCAGGGAACACGACCGTCAGGAAGAGGAACTGCTGGAAAGAAGGTACGAACGGTGCAAACGGGAATACGACAAGGAGAAAGCCAAACTGGATGAACTGTACAGGCAGAAGGGGCAGGCAAGGCGGGAAGCCCTGCAATGCCTGAAAAACCGTTGTGGGGACATTTGCAGGCTGGGCGGCTCACTATTGGCAATCCTTGAAAAATACCTGACCGACCAAAAGAAAAAGGAGGGGGAGGAAAAGGAAGCCGCCACCACACTGACAAGCCAACCCGCCTACTTCCCCATGAAACTCTTGTCAGCCGTTTACGAAAGATGCAACGGCGAGCAGTTCGAAGCCGTTTCAGAACTGGACTTCTACGCCAGCATGAACCTGCAACCATGCGAAAGCAGGCTGAAAATAAGACCGAGGGAGAAAGCCCGTGTATGCTATCTCATTTTCCTTATGGGTGAAACGCTGCCCAAGCCGGACAGAGAAAAATGGAAAGGGGACATCATGAACCTGCTGGAAATAGACGACGCATACTACAAGTCAAAATACAAAGAGCCCGTTTCCGATTTTCCCAGTGACAGCAATCAGGTATTTGCAAAGGAAATGCGGTCAATATTCCGATAGTCGGTGATATGTCCCGACACTCCACGACACGACCACTTTTACCACTCAAAATAATTTCCACCACCCTTTATTACCTTCTGATATTTAGTGAGATAGCGTGACACCACAATCACGCTATCCACATCCTTACCACCCGTACCCGGAAGTAACTTTGCACTGTTCGAACGAGGTAAAAAGCCCATGCGCAGGGCTTGCAGTACAAACGTTAATTCATTCTGATATGGAAATTAGAGACCTTTTATCAAAGCCCGTATGGCAGATGACGGGCGAAGAGTTCATATTCCTGAACCGCCATGCCTTGCAGGGAAGCGAAACAAAGCCAGCCCAGCCGGCAGCCGACAAGGACAAGAAATACGTGTACGGGATAGGCGGCATAGCCCGGCTGTTCGGGTGCAGCATACCCACAGCAAACCGTATCAAAAAAAGCGGAAAGATAGACAGAGCCATTACGCAGATAGGACGCAAAATCATCGTCGATGCGGACATGGCACTGGAACTGGCAGGACACAAAAGCGGGGGACGCAGATAGGGAGGTGCGGTATGGACAACAAGGAAAGAAATGTCACGCCCGAAGAGGCGGTAATCCTATGGCAAGCCTCACGGCTCGACCTTTCGGAAGACTACGAGAAGGCACCCGAAATCCTGAAAGTGCGTGGCTCCGTCATCGGCACACTGGGGAATTTCAGCGCGTCAATCGGAAAAGCCAAGAGCAAGAAGACGTTCAACGTCTCCGCAATCGTGGCGGCTGCACTGAAAAACGGGACGGTACTAAGCTACACGGCTGAACTGCCCGAAAACAAGCGGAAAATACTCTATGTGGACACCGAGCAAAGCACCTACCACTGCGCAAAGGTGGCAAAACGGATATTGCGCATGGCGGAACTGCCCGCAGACAGAAACCATGAAGACCTTGAATTCCTCGTCCTAAGGAAGTACACGCCCGAAGAGCGCATAGCAATCGTGAGGGAGGCAATCTACCGCACCGAGAATATCGGGCTGGTAGTCATTGACGGAATACGGGACATGGTGCACGACATCAACAACCCCGGTGAGTCCACAACGGTAATCTCCTATCTGATGACATGGACGGGGGAAAGGGACATCCACATCCATACTGTCCTGCACCAGAACAAGGGGGACGAGAACGCAAGGGGTCACATCGGAACCGAGCTAAGCAACAAGGCGGAAACGGTGCTGCAAGTGGAGAAGGACGAGAATAACCCCGACATAAGCAAGGTCAAAGCCGCACACATCAGGGCGGTGGACTTCGAGCCGTTCGCATTCCGTATCAATGGGGAGGCACTGCCCGAACTGCTGGACGGCTACCGGTTCAAGGAGAAGGAGCCGGGCAAAGGAAGGGGGAAATTCGACCCCAACAAGGACATCAGCGAGCAGCAGCACCGCATCGCACTGGAAGCCGCATTCACCCTGAAAGACGAATACGGCTATCAGGAACTTGCGGGAGTATTGAGGGATGCCTACGCCTCTGTGGGCGTCAAACTTGGCGGAAACAGGGTGACAGACCTCATTACCCTATTGAAGAACAAACGGATGATAGTGCAGGAGAACGGCAGGAAATACACCTTCAAGCCCGATTTCCACTATTAGCGGTATGGCATAGAAACCACTTTACTTTAGTCACGTACCATATATATACGGAAATAAAGTAAAGTGGATATAGCCCGTAACATATAGAGAGGTACGGGCGAAAACAAAAAAAGATGTTCACACCGCCGACAGGAAAAACAGCACGGGCATGACAGCCCGGAAACCGCTTTACTTTAGTCAGGGTGCATATATATAGCGAAATAAAGTAAAGCGGATGCAGCCCGCAACATGCAGAAGGCACGGGCGAAAACAAAAAACAATATCCACTTAAACAGAAACCCACATGAATACGAATGAAGCGAAGCGGATACGCATAGAGGAATATCTGCACAGTCTTGGCTACAGCCCGGTAAGACGGCAGGGCGGCAGCCTATGGTACAAGTCACCTTTCAGGGACGAGTGCGAACCGTCCTTCAAGGTGAACACCGAGCGCAACCTATGGTATGACTTTGGCGCGGGCAGGGGCGGGAACATCATCGCACTGGCACAGGAGCTCTACGCATCCGACAGCCTGCCCTACCTCTTGGAAAGGATAGCGGAGCAGGCACCAAACGTGCGCCCGGTCTCCTTCTCTTTTGGCGGGCAACCTTTCTCCAAACCGAGCTTCCGACAGTTGGAGGTGACGCCGCTTTCTTCCCCCGCCCTATTCTCCTATCTGCGGCAGAGGGGGATAAATACGGAACTGGCAAAAAGAGAATGTTGCGAGGTGCGCTATCAAACCGACGGCAAGCCCTACTTTGCCGTCGGTTTTCCCAACCGTTCGGGAGGCTACGAGATACGCAACAAATTCTTCAAGGGGTGCATAGCACCGAAGGACATCACCCACATACGGCAGGAACAGACGAAGGAGACCTGCTATCTCTTCGAGGGCTTCATGGACTACCTCTCCTTCCTCACCCTGCGGCTGGAAAGGTGTCCCGGACGCCCCAAACTTGACGGGCAGGACTACATCGTGCTGAACTCGACTTCCAACCTCTCCAAGGCAATCCGACCATTGGGCGGTTACGGGCGCATCCACTGCTTCCTCGACAACGACAAGGCGGGAATGGAAGCCGTTCAGGAACTGCGGGAGGAATACGGGATGCGCATACGGGACGCGTCGCACATATACGGAGGCTACAACGACCTGAACGACTTCCTTTGTGGTAAACGGTCAGGACAAGCGGAACGGTGGCAGGAGAAGCCGGAAGCGGAGAAAAGGCAACGGCAGGCAAGGCAACCGGAGAGGAAAGGCAAAGGCATCAGGATGTAACCGCACATGCCAACGGAAGGCTTTAAAAAAAGCCATAGCTCATTAGGGCTTTTTCTTCACGCAATGCACGCATTGCTAAAAAAGCCCCAATGAGCAAAAGGGACGCCGCCCCTTTTGAAACCCCGTGAGCCATGCGGCATGGAAGCAAGACAGGGGAAGTATTAACCGAAAAATGTATTACAGTTATGGGATATGCAGTTTTGCATTTGGAAAAGGCAAAGGGTGCGGACGGCGCAATGTCCACACACATAGAGCGCACCGTACACCCGAAGAATGCGGACAGAACGCGAACGCACCTGAACCGGGAACTGGTGCAGTTCCCCGAAGGGGTAAGGAACCGTACGCAGGCGATAGCGCACCGGATAGAGACGGCAGGCATCAAACGCAAGATAGGTACCAACCAGGTAAGGGCAATCCGGGTGCTGCTCACCGGAAGCAACGAGGACATGAAGCGTATGGAAGAGGACGGGAGACTTGACGGCTGGTGCAACGACAACCTGCAATGGCTCCGGGAAACATACGGCGAGCGGAACCTCGTGTCGGCAGTCCTGCACATGGACGAGAAGACGCCGCACATACACGCCACTATCGTACCGATAGTGACCGGGGAGCGCAGGAAAGCCAGACAAGACGAACAAAACGGGAAGAAGAAGTACAGAAAGAAGAACACGCAGGATGTGCGGCTGTGCGCTGATGACGTCATGGCAAGGCACAAGCTGAAACACTATCAGGACACCTATGCCCAAGTCATGAACAAGTACGGCTTGCAGAGAGGCGTGGACGGCTCGCTGGCAAAACATATACCGACCTCGCAATATTACAAGGAACTGGTGGAACGGCAGGACAGCCTGCAGGAGAACATAGAAAACCTGCTGGGGCTGGAAGAGGAAGCACAGAAGAAGCTGAAAAAGGTCAAGGGGGAAATCAACGTGCAGAAGATGAAGGGTGCGGCGGTGAACGCAACCACAGCCATAGCGGACGGGGTGAGTTCTCTTTTGGGCGGCAGCAAGGTCAAGAGGCTGGAAGCGGAGAATGAGGGCTTGAAGCAGGACATAGCCAATCTGCAAAGACAAGTACAAGTCGAACAAAGGGAACAGACAAAAATGGAGAACCGCCACAACAGCGAGATAAACAAGATAGACCGGAGCTACCAGCAAAAAATCAGGGAATACGACAACAGACTGGAACAGATAGACACCTATTTCCCTATCGTGAAGGAACTGTTGCCCATAGCCGAACAATGCCGGGAAGTGGGGTTCACCGAGGAACTGACAAGGCGGATTGTCAGCCTGCAACCCGTGGAGTTCAAGGGAAGGCTCTATTCGAAGGAACACAAGGAGAAGTTCAGGACGGAGCACTCGACGGCAACCGTGGAGAGGAACCCGCAGGAGAAGGGAAAATTCCGGCTGTGCATTGACGGCATACCCATACTCGAATGGTTCAAAATGAAGTTTCAGGAACTCAAAGAAAAGCTGGGTGTAAGCCACACCCAAAAAGAAGAGAACAAACCGAAAAGAGGGTTGAGATTGTAAAACGTAATAAAAAAACAGGGGCTTTGGTTTCATTTATTTAGCTGTTTTTTGTATTTTTGTATTGGATTGAGTATGCTCTTTCCAAGACATATTAGAATTTTTAGAAGCGTTATGCTTATCTTGTAGATGAAAACGTAGGAAATTTTCAAAGAGTACAAGGATAGCATAGTGGTTCTCACGCTATAGCGTGGGCTGCTATATCCATATCTGTACTCAAGGTATTTTCCTACGACCTTCATCTAAGACGTGGCATGCAGACCCACGCTTCTTTTTGTATAACTCTGCTTAGTGGGGTCTCAGGCGGCTATATATGAAACCAACAACATGATTTCACAAGATGAATTTTCTTTATTTGACCCTCAAAAAATGAGAGCTTCAGTCTTACCTGACAAGCCCGGTAACTATATCATAGTATTACGTAGTACGTCCTCATTGCCCATAAAAGTACAAATTTCCACCACTCCTATACTAACCTCTTTTGATTACAAAAAAGAGAAATACAATGTCGTGTATGTAGGCAAAAGCAGTAAAAGTCTGCGTATTCGTGACTACAAACAACATTTCACTGGCACTGCCGGAAATTCCACAATTCGCAAATCATTAGGATGTTTATTGGGATTCAAACTGATTCCAAGAGACATAAACTCTCCCCAAAACGGAAAAACTACATTTGGTGAATTTGACGAACGTACACTGACCGAATGGATGAAAGACAACCTGCTACTTTTTTATTATGCAAATAATGATTATGCAAATGTTGAAAAAGAATTGATTCGCACATATAATCCCCCTCTTAACTTGCAAGGAAATTTCAATAAAACTAATCTTGATTTCCGCAAGGAGCTTTCTGCGCTTCGTTCATGTACTTCGACGAAACAAGCCCCAATACCAAATAACCAATTAAAGCTAAATACTTATCCACAACAAATGCAATGCAGCAATTGTGGTATAAATCTAACAATTAATGAAGGGTTAAAAAATGAAGAGTACATTAAATGTCTTTCCTGTGGTTATATCATTCAAAACCCCATCTACATACAAAATAAAAAAAATAAAGAACGCCGACAATGGATAGCGGTATTGATTTTTCTTGTTGTGGTTATAATTTTCAATATTTCAAGTAGAGAATACAGCACTTCTTCAAAGGGTAACAATAGAATCGAAAACTACGGGAGCAACAAAGGACCATCTCAAACAAAAGCTATGGCAGGAGTAAGGGTCTATCTTAAACGGCATTATCTTAAAGACCCTGATAGTTATGAAGGAATAAGTTGGGAAGCCTTTGGTATATATAATAAAGACAATAATACTTATTTTGCTCTTCATAAATATAGGGCTAAAAACAGTTATGGCGGTTACGTGGTGGAAGAGAAACTTTTTGTATTGGATTCTGACGGGATTGTTATAAAAGTTGTAGATGACATGAATGAAGTCATTAATGGTTATTGATATAAACAATGAACAAACAATGAAGTTATGAAGGAGCAAAATGCTGAAAGACTTTCTGAATATGAGAAAGCCCAAATAGAGTTTGCAAAAGGTAAAGCGGAGTTTCTACAAGGATGTGGCGGTTGCCTGATGATCCCAATCATCATTATCATTCTACTTTGTATAGTAATTTTAATAGGTCTAATCGCTTCTCCTTTTATGGATTAATCAAAAAATTTAATTCTAACTTAAATAATATGGCATTATGAAAAAAATTATTACTTCTATTTTCATTTTGATGTTTTATCTTGGTTGTTCACCATCACAGAAGGATGTACTGTTTGCAAACGCTTCCGATGAACAAATCATAGAATGGGGTAAACAATACGTAGTCCATTCCATTGAGGATAGTTTAAAAGAAGGAGAAAGTTACAAAATAATGGAATGGATTTTGGCAGAAAAAAAGACAAGTATTCCTGTTGAGGTATGGCAAATGGATAATACATATAAAAAAGATTCAATACCAGGATGCGTCAAGCTATTAGATACACGAGGTATTTTTGATGAACTCGCATTTATAGGAAATGGTGATAGCGCATTTGTAGCCTTCGCTGTTGCATATACAATAGATGAAAAGAATGGGAATAGTTCATTCTTAGAAAAAGTTTTTACCCTCGATAAAAGTGGTAAAGTGTTGGATTGTAGCGATTACCTTAGTCCTTCTCAAAAGAGAAAACAAATAGAAGAAAATTTTAACAGAGCTTTGGAACAAATGGGTTCTATTCTGATTCAGACGGTAAAGGAAGGTGCTGCTATGGCAGGTAAAGATACAAGTGGTATAACAAATGTGACAATTAATGGAAAGACATATTCCGAATAACTTATAATATGACGTATTATGAAGAAAAATGAACGTATTTCAAGTATCAACAGTGTGTTGCGAGATTATTTTGCGAAACATCCTCAAAGCGGAATGATCCTTGCAAAAGAGTTTATGCCTCTTTTTATAAAGAATGGCATTTTCAATAAAGATAATAGAGAGGGGTTACCCATTCGAAAAGTTCTGCGAGATTTGGATACTGAAAATTCATTGGACAAAATTCCCTATGTTCATACTGAAAGGAAACCTAAAACAATCAATTGGTATTTTCGTCCTTTGCTTTTATCGCTTGTGATATTTATGGGTATGCTTTCGAGTTGTTCTTTTAAGTCAAATACCGATTTCCCTGAAGTGACCCATGTAGCTTTCCAAAAAGAAAAACATGGGAAATGGGGCATGGTTGGAGTTAATGGAAACATCTTGTTTGAAAACAAATTTGATAAAAGACCGTCTTATGCAGTAAATGGAGTGTTTAGAATTCAGGATTATGATACAAATCAATATCTTTACTATTCCGCAACTCCAACTCCTAAATTGATAGGAACTCCAAAAGGTTATAAACAAGGAGGCATATGTAGCGAAGGAATAATTCCTGTTGTTTCTGCAGATGAACGTATTCACTATCTAACAGAAACGGGAGAAACTGCTTTTTATTTGCTTCCGTATCAGGGGAAAGAATTCTTATGTGTATCTCCGTTCTTTACGGAGCAACGTGCTTGGTTTCGGTTAGAAAATCGTAAATGCGGATATATAGATCCACAAGGCAATGTTGTGATAGAACCTATTTATGATAACGCTTTCCCTTTCCATGAAGGAAAAGCTATTGTATATAACAAAGAAGCTGACAAATGGTTAGTTATCGACCCCAATGGAAAAGAATTATTTGAAGCCAGTTCCAATGGGTACCAACAATATTCATACACTTTTTTTGAAAACGGATATTGTTTAATAGAAAACTTCTTACTCAATGAAAAAGGCGAAAAAGCACAGAGATTCCCTTCTAACATTTACAGTATTTCACCTTTCATTGACAATGTTGCCTTATTTCAAGACAGTAAAACTGGATTATGGGGACAACTTAACATAGAAGGAGAAAGTATCGGAGAGCCTAAATATTCGCGAGCTTTAGGTATTATAGACGATTGGATATATGTTGCTGATACAATTGCCAATTTAAGAGATGAATGGGACAATCAATATATGAATGTATATGCAATAAACTCTAAAGGTGAAATTAAAAATAAAATAGAAAACGTTTCATGTTTTTACCCATTATCCCAATATGCCATAATGGCAGAAAATGAGAAATATTACTTTGCTGACAAAAAAGGGAATCCGATAGACAACAACTCTTATTACAAAATTTCAGTTCCCCCATTTACAGATGCTCCCAGTTATTCACCCTTTTGGTCTTCTTTAATAGCACCTCATTCCATGTCTGATTATGATGCTTGGGGAGTTGCCACCGATTATATAGATGAAAAGAAAACATTGGCATCAATATTCGATAAATTAACATCCGACGGCATTGACAGCTTAAAAATTGGTCAAACCATTCCAAAAATTATGGATTTATACAATATAAAACAAATGCCAACAAGTGGAATGATTGACTTGCATAATAGAGATTGGGGCATAAATCAGGTTTTTGCAACGTATTCCGTTGGCATTCTTCATGAATGTGAGTGTGCAATTGTGATTAAAGTAAAGATTGATGTGAGTGCTTCTCCGATAGGTGATAATCCAAAGAAATTGTTTGATGCTATACCACAATATCTTACAGAAACTTTGGGATTAAAAAGGGAAGATGAAACCCTTTATCGATCTGAAGATGCTTGTTATGATATTGTTTATTATGAAGGAGAGGATTCATTCTTTTTAATGTCTAAAGCGATAACAGAGAAATAGTTAAGAAACATTCATATAAATCGAACACTTAAAAATATTCCCGTACAGAACATCAAATTCTGTACGGGAATACTTTTATACATAAAAAATAATTATCTAAGTATTGTGGACCTGGGGAGAATCGAACTCCCGTCCAAACGAGGAAACCATATGCTTTCTACATGCTTATCTTTGCCTAAAATTTTCGAACATAAGCAAGACCAAAGCCACCAACTTATGCCTTATCCTCTAAAATTTCGTAAGAGTTACGAGGAAAAACTCAAACTATTCCCGATTTTACTGTGCCACTTTATCAAACGCTTCGGAACAAGAGCTTTTGAGTGACATCTCGTTTCTACCACTTTGGCGGAAATAAAGCTAATCTACTATACTTCGATTAAGCAGCGAGAGCATAATTTTCGTTGCCAGATAAAATTTTGATAACTGATATTTAAGTGGAAATTACCGACCCACTGCATGCTTACATACCATTCCAACTCGCTGTCAATTCCAGTCAAGCCCTAATGATGTTTCAAAGATAGGAAATCGCCTTGATAAGAACAAACAAAAAGATAAAAATTAAAATAGAATATCACAAATCATCACAATAGTTAATTTATTTAAGAAAGGCAGATAGTTTTTGATATAAAGAATGATAATCAGACTATCATTTTTATTTCAGGGTGCATTTTGGGGTGCAAACAACATAAACACCTGATTATCAATATTATTTGTGGAGCTGGAGGGAATCGAACCCTCGTCCAAACGAGGAAATCATAAGCTTTCTACATGCTTATCTTTGCCTAAATTTTCGTGCAGGAGCAGAACCAAAGCCATCAATTCCTGCCTTATCCTCTAAAGTTTCATCAAAAACGCGAGGCCGCTTCTGACTATCCCCGATATTACTGCACCACTGAACCGGAATGCTTCGGAGCAACAGCTTCCGAGTGATGTCTCGTCCTGACACCTAGTGTCTGGATTAAGCTAATCTACTGTGATTCGATTAAGCAGCAAGAGCGTAATTAGTTTCGCCAGATAAAGTTTTGATAACTGAGATTTAAGTGGAAATTACCGACCCACTGCATGCTTACCTACCATTTCTGCCCGCTGTCAAATCCAGTCAACCCCATGACTTTATAACGGTCTGAAATTTTAAATACGCTGCAAAGATAAGAAATGTTTTCCTATTCCCGGCTTTTCATTAGCAAATATTATATTCACCTCACTTGTATGGACTCCCAGTGCAGGCAATTTGTACGAAAATTGCTGTTATTTTCCGATAAGTGGCATTATCTTTACAGGCAGAAATCAAAAACAAGATATCATATACCATGAAGAAACTTTTATTCACCGCACTCTTTCTGGGAAGCAGCACATTGTTATCTGCACAGAAGGCAACTAAAACACCTGCTGTTTATAAACCTGTCCGCACAGAAATGTATAAGAAAGGATGGATTGACTTTAACAAGAATGGAATCAAAGACGTGTACGAAGATCCGACTGCCACAATCGACGCACGTATAGAAGACCTGCTCAGCCAAATGACACTGGAAGAAAAAACATGTCAGATGGTGACGCTTTATGGATACAAAAGAGTATTAAAGGATGATCTGCCTACTCCCGAATGGAAAAACCAACTGTGGAAAGACGGAATCGGAGCTATTGACGAACATCTGAATGGTTTTCAGCAATGGGGACTTCCTCCCTCCGACAATGAAAACATATGGCCCGCCTCCCGCCATGCCTGGGCATTGAATGAAGTCCAGCGATTTTTTATAGAAGAAACAAGACTCGGCATTCCCACCGACTTCACCAATGAAGGGATTCGCGGAGTGGAAAGTTATAAAGCTACCAACTTCCCTACCCAACTGGGGCTGGGACATACCTGGAATCGCCGGCTGATTCACCAGGTAGGGCTGATCACCGGACGGGAAGCACGCATGTTGGGATATACCAATGTGTATGCACCTATATTGGACGTAGGTCGCGACCAACGCTAGGGACGCTACGAAGAAGTATACGGCGAGTCTCCTTATCTGGTTGCCGAACTGGGTATAGAAATGGTACGTGGTATGCAACACAACCATCAGATAGCAGCAACCGGAAAGCACTTTATCGCCTATAGTAATAATAAAGGAGCACGCGAAGACATGGCACGTGTCGACCCGCAAATGTCGCCACGTGAAGTGGAAATGATCCATGTCTATCCTTTCAAGCGGGTTATCCGCGAAGCCGGATTATTGGGAGTCATGAGCTCATACAATGACTATGACGGATTCCCGATTCAAAGCAGTTATTACTGGCTTACCACCCGTCTGCGCGGAGAAATGGGTTTCCGTGGATATGTGGTTTCGGACAGTGATGCGGTAGAATACCTTTATACCAAACACGGAACAGCCAAGGACATGAAAGAAGCGGTACGCCAAAGCGTGGAAGCCGGACTGAATGTGCGCTGTACTTTCCGCTCACCGGATTCGTATGTATTACCACTAAGGGAGCTGGTCAAAGAAGGAGGACTGAGCGAGGAGGTCATCAACGACCGTGTACGGGATATTCTGAGAGTCAAGTTCCTCGTCGGATTATTCGATCATCCTTACCAGATTGATTTGAAAGGGGCTGATGAAGAAGTGGAGAAGGCAGCCAATGAGGAAATAGCTTTGCAGGCTTCCCGGGAATCTATCGTACTACTGAAAAATGATAAAAACATATTGCCGTTAGATGCTTCGGGCATTCAAAAAATAGCAGTCTGCGGTCCGAACGCAGACGAACATTCGTATGCACTGACTCATTACGGTCCACTGGCTGTGGAGGTCACTTCCGTACTGAAAGGTATTCAGGAAAAGATGAAAGGAAAGGCAGAAGTACTCTACACAAAGGGCTGTGATCTGGTAGATGCCAACTGGCCGGAATCGGAACTGATTGATTATCCTCTGACCGATGAAGAGCAGAAAGAAATAGAAAAAGCTGTCGACCAAGCGAAGCAGGCGGATGTAGCTGTAGTCGTTTTGGGAGGTGGGCAACGCACTTGCGGAGAGAACAAATCCCGCAGCAGTCTCGATCTTCCCGGTCGTCAGCTCGATTTGCTGAAAGCAGTAGCAGCTACGGGAAAGCCGGTTGTACTCGTTCTTATCAATGGTCGTCCGCTTTCTATCAACTGGGCAGATAAGTTTGTTCCTGCCATAGTCGAAGCATGGTATCCGGGTTCGAAAGGTGGAAAGGCGGTAGCAGATGTACTTTTCGGAGAGTACAATCCCGGTGGAAAACTGACCGTCACTTTCCCGAAAACGGTAGGCCAGATACCTTTCAACTTCCCCTGCAAGCCCTCTTCACAAATAGACGGAGGCAAGAATCCGGGAATGGAAGGCAATATGTCTCGTGCCAACGGTGCATTATATCCGTTCGGATACGGACTGAGTTACACCACTTTTGAATATAGTGATTTGAAAATCTCTCCCGCCATCATCACTCCTAACCAGCAAACATTCGTCACCTGCAAAGTGACAAACACAGGCAAACGGGCGGGAGACGAAGTAGTGCAGCTTTACGTACGCGATGTACTAAGCAGCGTCACTACTTACGAAAAGAACCTTGCCGGATTCGAACGAGTTCACCTGCAACCGGGTGAAACGAAGGAAGTAACTTTCCCTATTGACCGCAAAGCACTGGAATTGCTCAATGCCGATATGCACTGGGTAGTAGAACCGGGAGATTTCACGCTGATGGTCGGAGCTTCCTCTACCGATATCCGTCTGAACGGCACACTGACGGTAGTGGAACCCGGTCGTATACCTACCACCGAAGCTGATAAAGACAGTAGTCCGGTAAGCGCCAGTACCAACGCCGAAACAGCAAATAATGTAATAGACAATAATTTAACTACTTCCTGGGAGGGTAATAAAGGAGATTACATTACCTTTGCCTTACAGAACGGAGCCAAAGTAGACGGTGTATCCATAGCTTTCAGCCGCGAAAATGGACTGGATACTAATTTCGAGATACAACTATCCAGTGGTGGAGGACAGTTCCTCACCGTCTATTCCGGTATCGTAAAAGAGTATAACAAGCTCTTGGATTTTCATTTCAAAGGGACAACTGCCAGTGATTTACGCATTGTGCTGGGTGACGACCGAATCGGGATCACAGAAGTGAAATTGCCGTAGTTAAAGAAATAGCAATCAAACTGAAAAGAATCTATATATGCTAAAAATTCTTGCAACAATCTGTATTATCGGTATGGCCACATCTAGTTGTACATCAAAAAAAGCTTCCCGAACCGAAAGTTCCCATGAAGCAGAACCGGAACTGACAATGATTGTCGGTACTTACACTTCGGGAGACAGTAAGGGCCTTTACAGTTTCCGGTTCAACGAAGAAAACGGAACGGCAACTGCGCTCAGCGAGGCGGAAGTAGAAAACCCATCTTATCTTGTACCGTCTGCCGACGGAAAGTTTATTTATGCAGTCAGTGAGTTCAGCAACGATCAAGCTGCTGCCAACGCATTTGCTTTCAATAAGGAAGAGGGCACTTTCCGGCTACTGAACACGCAGAAAACCGAAGGCGAAGATCCTTGCTACATCATCACCAACGGCAGTAATGTGATCACTGCCAATTACAGCGGAGGAAGCATTTCTGTTTTTCCGATTGATAAAGACGGTTCGCTCCTCCCCGCTTCTACGGTAGTGAAGTTCAAAGGCTCGGGAGCAGACAAGGAGCGTCAGGAGAAACCGCACCTGCATTGTGTCCGCATCACACCGGACGGTAAATACTTGTTTGCCGACGATCTGGGTACGGATCAGATACATAAGTTTATCATCCATCCGAACGCCAAACCTGATAATGAAGAGATCCTCCTGAAAGAAGGAAATCCGGCTTCTTATAAAGTAGAAGCAGGGTCGGGTCCCCGCCACCTGACTTTCGCACCGAACGGACACTATGCGTATCTCATTAACGAACTGTCGGGGACAGTAATCGCATTTGAATATAACGACGGAAACCTAAAAGAAATCCAGACAATAGCTGCTGACACAGCAGGAGCCAAAGGAAGCGGGGATATCCACATCAGCCCGGATGGTAAATTCCTGTATGCAAGCAATCGCCTGAAAGCGGACGGAATAGCGATCTTCAGCATTCATCCGGAAAACGGCATGCTGACAAAGGCCGGTTATCAGCTGACAGGGATTCATCCACGCAACTTTATTATTACTCCCAACGGAAAATACCTGTTAGTCGCCTGTCGGGACAGCAATATGATTCAGGTCTATAAAAGAGATGCAGACACGGGATTGCTGACAGACATACATCAAAATATAAAAGTAGATAAGCCCGTGTGCGTGAAGTTTATCCCGTGAAACGATATCTTACAGGCTCTTACATGAACACTTGTTGCCTGCTGCCTTGAATAAGCCCGGCAAAGTTATGCTGTATAAGGGGAAAACTTCCTTTTCTCCCTATGCAAACTTATCTTTTATCGGATATAAACTATAATTGCAAGCTTTGATTGTAAAAACGCAAGTTCCATTTTTATAATCAAAGCTTGCAATTATAAAAATGAAACTTGCGTTTATAGTTTGCTTCAGGACAAAACCAACTTTGCTATGGGAACAAAAGAAGTTTGCAAAGCAGGAAGCAAAACTTGGTCAGTACCAAACCGGAACTCTTAACCTATCAGGCTACGGAAAGCCTGAATGCCCTGATGATTGATATCCAATTTCTCCACCTCACCCAGCAAGCGAACAGATTTTTCTTTTTGATTCAATCCCCAGTAACCCAATGCCATCATATATTTGCAATGGATGACATTACGTATTGTCAGATCATCTTCCCAAATTAATAAATCGGGTAGTGATACTGCAAAGTAATCCATCTTAATCTTGTCAAACAAATGCTTTTCACCATAAGAAGTCAGTTTATGAAAGCGTCCGTTAGCCTCATCCATACGACCGAGTTTCAGTAATGCCAGTCCCTGATAGAATATCTTATCAGGTTTTGCATCGTTGTAGTACATAGCTGCAGCCGGTTCGGTAGGACCGACAATGGCTTGTTCCCAACATTCCGCCGCTTTGTCACTCTGCCCCAGACCTTCATAAGCGCAACCCATAAAGTAATAGAAGTCATTCTCCTGCGCACCATATAGTTTGCCTTCACCCAAGTGGTGCGGATATTCCAGACATTCTTCCAGAAGCGGGATAGCCTGACTGTAATTACCGGCTTCAAGTGCTTTCTTCGCCAGTTCTACGCGGGCAAACTGATACTGTCCCGGCACTTTTCCTTCTCCACCTTCCCACGGATGGAAGATGTGTGCATCAAGCAATGTTTTCGCTTTTTCGTACTCTCCTGTCTGATTCAACAAAGTGATTTCTTCCAATACCAGATCGTCACGTTGTGCTATCAGTTCGGGATATTGCTGTAAGAACGCCAAACGTTCGGCATGTGAACGGCGGACACGCTTGTAAAGCTGATCTAATTCCATCAACACACGCGCGTCAGTCTTATCGAGCCGGAAAGCACGCTCCATATACTCGATGGCTCTTGCTTCTTCGTTCTTCTTGTTAAAGTTGGCCAAAGCCAGGTTGCGCCATATCGTCGGAAACTTGTCATCCAGTTTAGCCGAAGTTTCCCATGCTTCAAGTGCCAAGTCGTACTGGCGCTTGTCGTAATACAAATTGCCCAGGTAATAAGGAGCTTTCGCATCATTCGGATTTTGCTCCATAGCACACTGCAAGGCAAGTATTGCTTCCAGGCGATTAGGGAAACAGTAGTCGGAACATGCTTGGGCTGCATCGGCAAGTGCTTGCTCTGCACCGGAAAGTTTCCCTTGGGTCAAACACCATCCCAGATAATAATAAGTCATCGGAGTCACACTACCCTCAGTAATCGCCACATTCCATAAGCCGGCAGCTTCCGACCAGCAACCGGCACTACAATAATCGAGTGCTATTTCATCATAGTTGTGGGCTTCGCCACGCATCATTGTCCGCAAAGTCAGCAAGTCCTCAGCGGCATGAGTTATCAGATACTTTTCATAACGGCAACCAAAGTTGAACTGATCAATAGCCAATGAGTCTTCAATGACCTGCAAAGCTTCTTTCGCTTTCCCCATCTGACGAAGAATAGCAGTTCTCAGTGCACGTGCCTTGTGATGATGCCAGTTGCGGATAAGCGAGCGGTCCACTTCATCCAAAGCATCTTCCAAGCGACCTTGCATAGTAGCAATCTGAGCACAGGCAAAATAGCCTGCATCCTGCCATGCTGCATTCCAGCATGATTTATAGAAACGATCGTATGCTTCATTATATCGTCCCTGATACTTCAAGGCAAGTCCGAGATTGTAAAGAGGTTCTCCGTCATAAGGATTCGGATTGCGTTTCTGCAAGGTCTTCACTGCTGTAAGCAGATATTGTTCGGCTTTCCGGAAACGCCCCTTACGGATATACCACAGTCCAAGCGCATTATTATTGCGTACGTCAATCGGATCACGACGCAAGGCTTCTTCGTAATAATCTACCGGATTGTAAGTAGCATGTCTGTATTGCTCCAAGTGTAAGCCCGTCAGATAGAGTTGCTCGGTTGTCTTTATTTCTTCCGGCAACAGGGCTGCTTCGGCAGCATCGGGAATCGGTTTTACCTCTTCCGGCTCGGCATGCCAGTAAAGCAGTTCCTTACCGTTTGCTGTGATTTCGAGGCTCAGTTTATTGAACTTCTCACCTGCCACATCAACCGTTTCATCCAGCAATTCTTCCGGAGTGATGACTACTTGTTTGCTGTAATATACTGTGCCGTCCTCCCCTTTCAATACTACCTTAACCGTTTGTTCGGAAGTGGCGAATATCTTGAAACGCACCTTATCTTCACCCTCCGGTTCTATGTTCATCAAGAGGTCCTTGCTTGCATTCTTGACTACTCCCAGTTCACGATAAGGCAGAAAATACTGCACGAAGCTTTTTTCCTCGTAAGGCTGTAACCAGGTAAAGTCCGGTTGATTCTCGGTGTAGACACCTGCCATCAGCTCGATGTATGGGCCGTCTTCATCAGTCAGATTACGATCCCAGGCACGACCGAAATCGCCGTTTCCCCATGTCCACTGCTTCTTACCCGGAGAAATATGGTGATTGGCTACGTGAAGCATACCTGCATGCGTATCGTTCTCATATCCACCTTCGAAATTATACCGGGAATTGACAGCCATGTACGAAGTAGGTACTTTGATATTTTTATAGTTAGAGATGTCTACTCCGGCAGAATAATCCATTTTGTAATAAGTGCCCGTGGCAATAGGGAAGCTGGATACGGCCCGCTTTCCATGATCGAACACCGCATTAATATCGGGTGGGAATACACTCTGATAATGGTCGTTCACCGCTACGGCAGGATTTGCCCACCACAGGAAAGTTTGCGGTACTTCGGTACGGTTGTAGAGTACTCCCTTGATTTCGAGAAAAGCATGTCCCGGACGAAGAGTGAAACCTGCCATCCCTTTCTGATGAAACATACGTTCCATTTCATTGACCCACACAGTTACGCTGCCGTCTGCATTTTCTTCAACCGCCGTATCTACGGGCATGTAGGTACTGGGACGGTGATGCTGGGGCCAGTTGAACTCGATGCCTCCCGAAATCCAGGGACCTGCCAGTCCTACCAGCGCAGGTTTAATCACATGATTATAATAGATAAAGTGACGTTGCTTGATTTTGTCATAAGCCATTTGCACACGACCACCCAACTCGGGAAGAATCATCACTTTGATATATTCATTTTCAATAAAGATGGCATCGTATTCCTTATCCACCTTTTCATCGGACATTGACTCGATGACAGGATAAGGATAAACCACTCCGCTACTTCCCTGATACACACGCTTCTCCAGGAAAATAGGATTCTTCTCAGGCTTACCTACCTCATACGTAGGGATTACAACCTTTTCTTTCCACGCTTTTACCATAATATAATTAGTTTTATTTTATTAAATCTTTCTCCAACGTCTCCAGTGACTTTCCTTTGGTTTCGGGCAATGACCGACAGAAGAAGACAAAGCCTACGAGACAAATAGCTGAATAAATCCAGAATGTACCGTAACTACCCAGTGCGCTGTTCAGCAAAGGAAACGTGTATGTCAGTGTGAAACTACCTACCCACAAAGCGAAAGTACAGGTTGCCATAGCGACACCACGCACACGGTTAGGGAATATCTCAGCCAGCAATACCCATGTGATAGGTCCCAGTGACATGGCATAACAGGCTATTGCCAACACCACCAGTACGACCATAAAGAATCCGCTCACCTGGAAGAAATAACAAGTGCCGAGAACCAGATAAATGCCGGCCAGTCCGCCTGCTCCCAAAAGCATCAGTACACGGCGTCCCAGACGTTCGACTGTGTAGATAGCCACAAACGTGAAGATCACATTTGCCACACCGGTCACTACAATATTAAAGAGCACATCTCCCAGCGAATAACCTGCCGACTGGAATATTTCCTGTGCATAATTAAAGATCACATTCGTGCCGCACCACTGCTGAAACACAGCCACTATGATACCGAGTACCAGCACTTTTCGGAACGGACGACTGAAAAGCAATTTCAATCCGCCTTCTGATTTGGAAGAACCGGTTTGCTCCACCATCTGAAGTTCCTGTTCCGCATAATGGTTTCCACCTATCTTGCTGAGCACATTCCATGCCCTCTCCCTCTTTCCTTTCATAGCCAGCCAACGGGGACTCTCAGGAATAAAACAGGCAAGCAACAAGAATACTGCCGCCGGAAACGCTGCTCCCCAAAACATCCAGCGCCATCCCATCTGTCCATTCCATGAAGCACAGATATCGGCAGGAGTAAAGTCGGCAGGAATAGGCTCGGCTATCAGCCAGTTGGCTATCTGCGCACCGAGAATACCCAGTACAATAGTCAGCTGATTGAGTGAAACGAGTTTCCCTCTGATAGAAGTCGGTGCTACTTCGGCAATATACATCGGAGACAATCCCGAAGCGATGCCGATACCGATACCTCCCAGAAAACGGGCCACCAGAAACCAGCTAAATACGGAAAAAGCTCCGGTAGCGTATGCAGAAGATAAAAAGATAAATGCGGAAATCAGTAAAAGAGGCTTCCGCCCGTAACAGTCTGCCATCATACCGGCTACCATCGCACCGATCAGACAGCCAAGCAAGGCTACACTCATCGCCAATCCCTGCATCGTCGGTGAATCGGCAATATCGAAATAGAGTTCATAGAAAGGTTTCGCTCCGCCGATGACCACCCAGTCATATCCGAACAGAAGACCGCCCATCGCGGAAACCAGACAAATAGAATAGACAAACTTTTTATTATAACTTTTCATACCACTAGAAGATTGATTAATTGGTGTTGCAAAGATAGGGGGCATCCCAGGTACAAAAAATAGAATTTCATTTTATAAAGATGGACAATCTTATTTTCAATGTATTATTTGACAGATACCATACATTATTATATATTTGTGCAGAATAACCAATTATATGCTATGGTAAAACTAAAAGATGGATTTACCGGAGAAAGAGCCCTAGTCCTGCCCCGTATGATCGTTGACAAGATGGAAGAAGACCCGCTGACCTCCATGCTGCATATCACCGACATCGGATATTATCCGAAAGCCAAGTATCATTTTCGGGAACGGAAAGAACCCATCAATCAGTTCGTCTTTATCTATTGTATAGACGGGGCCGGTTCTTACCGGATCGGAGATCAGGAATATAACGTCTCTGCCAACCAGTATTTCATCCTTCCGGCAGGTGTCCCGCATTCATACGCCTCCAACCCTTCTACTCCATGGACTATTTACTGGATTCACTTCAAAGGAACAGCAGCTCCATTCTATGCCAAGGATGCCGGCCGTCCGATGGACATCAAACCCGAACGACATTCGCGCATCAGTACACGGATCAATCTGTTTGAAGAGATATTCAACACACTGAAGAACGGCTACAGCAATGAGAATCTGCGTTACGCGTTTTCGATGTTCCACTTTTATCTGGGAACATTACGCTATATCCAGCAATATCGCAATGCAGGCACCAACCAGGTGGAAGATGAAAGGATAGTGGATGTTGCCATCCACTATATGAAAGAAAATATGGAGAAACATCTGAGTCTTGAAGAAATCTCGACGCAAATCGGATATTCTCCGTCGCACTTCTCAATGCTGTTTAAAAAGCAGACGGGACATAGCCCGCTCACGTACTTCAATCTGCTGAAAATACAGCAAGCTTGCCTGCTGCTGGATACCACCGATATGAAAATCAACCAGATATGCTATAAAATCGGTATTGAAGATACTTATTATTTTTCCCGCCTGTTCAGCAAAATCATGGGAATGTCACCAAGGGAGTATCGCAAATCAAAAAAAGGGTAGGAACTTCTCCTACCCTTTCTTGTCTTCTTATAAGTCATCAAGGCTGAACCGCGTAAAACGGTTTACTTTTTCTCTATAGTCAGAACAAACTGACGCAGATATACTTGCTGTTCTTCATTGCTCACATTGGTGAACCGGACAAACTTCAACGGAGTTTTCTGCAAATCAGCCGACAACCTGCTTTCTTTCTGCTTCATATCGATCGTTTTCCATTCTTTGCCATCCGCAGAGATTTCAAGACGTCCCCATGTACAAGGAGCATCCTTACCAAAGTTTATCTGAATATTCTCTCCCGGACAGATCGCATCCAGTTCTATTTCAACACTGTTTCCGGGTGCCCATTTCACGACCTCATTAGCAGGAGAGATAAGTATACGATTGGCTTTCACCTGCAAAGGCAAGTTCTTTATTTGCTCCACACTACTGATTATCTTATGTGGCATATAGTCGGTAACAGCATCCAGACGGGCATTATACTTTTTATTGTAGTAACTCACAACAGCAGCGAAAGTCTGGTCAATCAATGGTTTTATCACTCGTGTGGCCGTCTTTACTCCCGGCTGATAAGGGTTCTGATTAGATGTCTGGTCAATATAAAACATCTGTTGCTGCAAAGCTTTCACATGATTGTATTTCCGCAGAAAATAAGATTCATTCCGACCTTCTACCATTTGCAGCACTTCTTCTCCTGTTTCAGCCATCAGTTTAAACTGACGCAACCAAGGAGTAATTTCGGCAATCAACGGTTTGTTTTCCGTATTGGTCAGCAGTATATCAGCGGACTCTTTCATACGCTCGAAAGTATTCCGGAGGGCTTCGAAATCCGCCTTATCATAGCTGCCGTCTTCTTTAAAACTTTTAAGGAAACGATCGGCGGCAGGCTGAATGTCCTGAGATTCTTCACGACGGTAGCCATGTCCGTTAGGTCCTAAGTCGGAATTATGGATAGCAAAGCATTCGAGTTCACCCGACGCACTTGGCAGAATGGTACGAATCGCATCCTTCCACGTTTGCCAAGTATCATACTTGGCAGGATTCCAGGCATAGCTTGCCACACTATAGATAGCAATTTTAGATGACTCGGCATGTTCCATCGGGTTCGTTACGAAACCTGACATTTCTTTGGCAATCGTCGTATCGTTACCATACACAGGACCGAGGAGCAAATGGTCGCGCACATAATCGGACACCGGAAAATTCCACCAGATGTAAGCCGGACGTTTGATCCGTTCATTAATCCACGCCATGCCATCACGGGTAATGTCAGAAATGACACGGTCTCCCGTCCACATAATCTGAACGGAAGGGTTGAGCTTTTCACCCAGCGTAGTCAGATAATTGCCGTTAGGATTCGACCAGCTTTTATTATATTCCGTAGGACACATGACAAGTTGATTGACATCAGGCTTCGTCTGCGCAAAATTCTCATCAATATAGTTCAGCAGCTCCGCCTGCTTCTGAGGATTGGTACCTTCACCGGAAATATCATCGAAGAATACGGCAAACGAACGAACGCCGAGCTGGTACATCTTCTCAAATTTGGAAAGCAAAAGGTCGCGGTCTTCCTGATTCCATTTGATATCCTGTCCCGGATGAATTGCCCATACAAAGTCAACTTCGTTCTCATTGGCTACTACCACCAATTCTTGCAGTTGGGCAGCTTCTTTGTCGGGATATGGCAGGCGCCAGTTGGGTGCACTATGATACGGATCGTCTTTCGGACCGTATATATAAGTGTTCATCTTGTTTTTACCATAAAACTTCAGCTGACTGAGGCGTGCCTGATGGCTCCACGGAATTCCGTAGAAACCTTCTACTACCCCCCGATATCGTACGGAAGGATAATCTTTGATTTCTACTTCGGGCAGTTTCCCGTCTTTCAGTAACTGCGCGAAAGTTTGCAAGGCATAATAGGTACCTCGTTCGTCATTTCCGGCCAGTACGATTTCTTTTTCATTCACAGAGAGATAATAGCCTTCCTCACGGTTAGGAATCCGGCGGCTATATTTGCGTACGCTCTTGTCGCCTTTCTCACCAATGGAAATAAGTATTCCCTGCTTACTGCTTTGCTTACCGGAAAGCAATTCTTTCAGTACCTTTACGGCATGCGGATTCGCTTCTTTCTCACCATTTAGCTGATAGACAGCAGGCAGATCAATGGTCTTGTTTTGAACAATAAGTTGTTGAGGAGGGGGTTGCAGACTTACATTCTGCGCAAAGACAGTTACAGCACACAGGAGGCAAGCTCCCAATAGACAGATCTTGTTGTTTTTCATAAGTTGTAATAATGGGGGTTAGTTATCATGACTTATATTATCGTACAAAGAAACACTAAATTATCAAATTACGCAAATTTATAGGGAACGTTGATCAAACAAATCAAAAAGAGCAAACAAAACAATCAGAAAGACACACTTTTCTAATTTATTATTTCTATCTTCGTCCGCTGTTATACTTTTTATTCAAATACCCCCAATTACCATGAAAATTAAACACTTTTTACCCCTGCTATTGCTAGTTCTTAGCAAGCAAATGTCAACAGCGCAAGAAATTGCCATCATCCCACAACCGGCTCACCTTACGGTAAAAGACGGACGTTTCGAATTTGGCAACCAACTGAAAGCCAAAGTCACTCCCTATCAGGGAGACAGTGTCCACATGGTCTTCGAATCATTCAAAAAGGAGTTTCAGAAAGTAACCGGCATCAAAGTCTCTTCTACTCAAAAAGAAGCCAAAGCCGCCATTATTCTGAATTTGAATCAGCAACTTCCGCCCGAAGCTTATAAACTGAACGTTTCAAAAGAACAAATCCGGATTGAAGCCGCCCGCCCTGCAGGTTTCTATTATGCGCTGCAAACACTAAAGCAGCTGATGCCTCGCAACGTAATGGCAGGCGTAGCACCGTCCGGCCATCAAGAATGGAGCATCCCATCTGTTGAGATTGAAGACGCTCCCCGTTTTGAATGGAGAGGTTTTATGCTGGACGAAGGCAGACATTTCTTCGGTAAAGATGAAATAAAACGAGTGATCGACATGATGGCTACTTACAAAATGAATCGATTCCATTGGCATCTGACAGAAGACCAAGGCTGGAGAATCGAAATAAAGAAGTACCCCAAACTGACGGAAACCGGTGCATGGAGGAATAGCAAAGTGCTGGCGTATGGTGACGTAAAACCTGACGGCGAACGTTACGGCGGCTTTTATACTCAGAAAGACATCAAAGAGATTGTAGCTTATGCGAAAAAGAAATTTATAGAAATCGTTCCCGAGATCGATATCCCCGGACATTCACAGGCTGCTGTCGCTACTTATCCGGAATTTCTGGCATGCGACCCGGAAAATAAACATGAAGTATGGTTGCAACAGGGAATCTCTACGGATGTAATCAATGTGGCCAATCCTCAGGCTATGCAATTCGCCAAAGACGTGATAGATGAACTCACCGAATTGTTTCCATTCAACTATATTCATCTGGGAGGCGATGAATGTCCCATCAACAAATGGCAAAAGAATGAAGAATGCAAGAACTTGCTAAGCGAAATAGGTTCTACCAATTTCAGGGACTTGCAGATTTATTTCTATAAACAACTGAAAGATTACATTGCCACGAAACCTGCCAGCCAGCAACGCCAACTGATATTCTGGAATGAAGTGCTTCACGGAAATACCCGCATTTTAGGCAATGACATCACCGTCATGGCATGGATCGGAGCGAATGCTGCCGCTAAACAAGCAGCCAAACAAGGTATGAACGCTATTTTAAGTCCACAAATTCCTTACTATATCAATAGAAAACAGTCGAAGCTTTCCACAGAACCGATGTCACAGGGACATGGAACTGAAACAGTGGAGGCCGTATACAACTATCAGCCGCTTAAAGATGTGGATGCCGACTTGCAACCTTATTATAAAGGTGTACAAGCTAACTTCTGGACCGAATGGGTCACTGAGCCCTCAGTGCTCGAATACCTGATGTTACCACGTCTCGCTGCCGTTGCCGAAGCTGGATGGACCCCACAGGAAAAAAGAAATTACGAAGATTTTAAAGAACGGATTCGCAAGGATGCAGAGTTGTACGATCTCAAAGGATGGGATTATGGCAAACATATTATGAAATAAGCCAAAAGGCTTTGAATAAAAGAAACAAAGGCTTTATGCGTCGACCGGACCATGAAGCCTTTGTCTATAAACCTTGCTAACAAGGCTGTTCCATTTATTTTTTATTTTGAGCCATGCGATTACCGGTTGCCTGCGACCTCACTACAATTCCATTTCCATTCTTCGTACATTTGATACATTCTTTCCGCAACGTACCTTCTTTCAGATTGAAAATAAGATTCGGATTGAAATGCTGACCGTTAATACGGGTTTCAAAATGCACATGCTCCGTAGTCGCACGACCGGTACGTCCGGTCAGTCCGACAGGTTGCCCCGCTTTCACTGTATCTCCGCTCTGCACCAGATTCTTGAAGTTATGGCTATAAATCGTTTCCAATCCGCTCGGGTGACGGACTACTACCAGATTTCCGTAAGCATAATATGGCTTGGACATACGTACCACCCCATCAAAAGCAGCACGAATGGTATCTTTTGCACACGTTTTTATATCTGCTCCCGAATGCCCTCCGCGAGATCCATAAGCCGAAATGACTTTAGCTCCCGGTAACGGAAATGCATACTCATGTTCCTTCAAAGAATCCAAATGCAAATATATATGATTGCTTTTCGCAAACAGTCCGGGAGTAGCAACCCGTACATGGTTCACCTCCATAGAAGAGAAGGAAGATTTACTTTGCGCATGAGCCATAGCCGGCAAAGCTAAGACTGTCAATAATATCAGTATGTTTTTCATGTATTTTTCCCCTTGTTATTCAAAATAGATAAGTTCGCCGCCATCCGATCCAGCATAATCCTTCAATAAGGATTGAATCATTTCAGCAGCTTCCTTAAGTCCTTCTTTTCCGTTATATCCGTTGACTATTGCAAGAATATGACTGGTCCCGATATCCATCTTTGTACGTTCATGATCGCTTGTCGGCGTTCCGATTCCTCCCAAAGAATCTCTGTACACAGGCAGTCCTTCTATGTTCAGCACCCCCCGTCCGATACCTTCAAAGGGTTCTTCCGCTTTGCCGATACCGAGTTCAAGACGGTTACCCTGTATCTTGTCCGCATCGAAACCACCAATAGAATGTCCGGTACGAAGAGAAACCAGATTGATAAGGTCTACCAAGGTATCGATCTGATACAAAGGAATTCCACGCATCAGACGGCGGCGCAATGCTTCTGCCGACGGACGATAGCGCCCCGGATCTTTACCACAACGCTTGTAAGCCTCACGGGTAGCAGCAATCACAGGTTGCCGCTTGATGTCTTCCATTTGAGTAGTGGTAGTCAAATCTTCTGTGAAAGCATTTATTTCTTTCCAAAGCCCCTCGCAGAAAGCGGTATTTTTCACTGCAGCATATACGGCTGCCCCGGCAAAAAAAGGGCAGGCATTCTTTAGCTCCTGAGATACTTTTATTTCAAACATTCTTTTATTCAAGTTTATGTCAACCTACATTCAAATTTATATCCACTTATATGGAAAGTATTATTCATGAATCATGATCCCCGACAGAATCCGTCCGGACTTAATGCCCAGACGCCTTGCCGAGAAGAAATCGTCGTAATGAATATACGTACATATCTGCGCAAGTTCCACCTGTCCGGGAGGTACTCCGAAAGCAAGCAGTTGCAATCGGTTCGCTTCCCATAAATCGATATGATGCTTTCCGGTTTCCTCTTTCCTGATAGAAATACGGGGCATGTCAAAACCATTCTTTTGAAATGCTTCGTACACCTCTTCACCCACTTCAAAAGAAGTCAATGAAATACTCGGACCGATACAGGCAACCACATCTTCTCCACTTGTGCCAAACTCTTTTTCCATCCGCAACAAGGTATCACGTACAATATACGCTACCGTCCCCCTCCATCCGGCATGGATGGCAGCCACTGCGCAATGCTTCGTGTCATATACCAGTACAGGCACGCAGTCCGCCGTCGATATGCAAAGACAATATCCCGGCTCGCGGGTAATTAGCGCATCTACTCCACACAGCATATCCTGTTTTTGCCGAGGCGAAGCAGACAAATAAACATCCCCAATCAGCAGGCAGTTCGTGTCATGAGTCTGCAAAGGAATAACCAGTTCTCTGGGCATTTGCGACATACCTTCCATCAGCAGACTTTGATTCCGTCGCACTTTCTCCGCCTCATCACCACTGTAAGGCGTGCAGTTGAACGACGCATAAGCTCCCTCACTGCATCCTCCCTGCCGGGCAGTTACAAAATGAGAAATGTTGGAGTATGAGCTTAACGACTCATACCCCAACATTCTTTTATCTCTTGTGATTGAAATCATTTTTCCTCCCAATCCTCTTCTTCGTATTCGTAGTCAAGATCATCGTCTTCGTCGTCAGCCTCTTCTTCATATTCATATTCGAGGTCTTCGTCCTCACCCATGTCTTTGAGTTCCTGCTGCAGACGGGTCACGTCTTTCGGACGGTGAACGATGTCTTCTATCTTGTTACTTTCCTTATTCAGTTCCTCCCACAAAATGTCTTTCAACACTGAGATTCCCAAACCGGAAACAGAAGAAATGAATATATGAGGAATGCCTTCGGGCAATGTCGGTTCAATCTCGTCCATCAGTTCCTGATCGAGCATATCGCTCTTTGTGATAGCCAATACGCGCTGTTTGTCCAACATTTCGGGATTGAAGGTACGCAATTCATTCAGCAATACTTCATACTCCTTGCGGATATCGTCGCTGTCCGCCGGAACCATGAACAATAATAATGAGTTACGCTCGATATGACGCAAAAAGCGCAGTCCCAATCCTTTTCCCTGACTTGCTCCCTCGATGATTCCCGGTATGTCCGCCATCACGAATGACTTTCCATCGCGATAGGAAACAATTCCCAGATTCGGTTCGAGTGTGGTAAACGGATAATCAGCAATCTTCGGTTTTGCCGCTGAAATAGCAGAAAGCAACGTAGACTTTCCTGCATTCGGGAAGCCTACCAAACCGACATCTGCCAACAGCTTCAGCTCCATGATCACCGTCATTTCCTGCATCGGCTCGCCCGGCTGCGCAAAACGCGGAGCCTGACGGGTAGCTGTCTTGAAATGACTGTTGCCCTGACCACCACGACCGCCTTTCAGCAAGATCACTTCCTGTCCGTCATCCGTCACATCACAAAGGTACTCTCCGGTTTCGGCATTATATACTACCGTACCGCAGGGAACTTCGATCACTTTATCTGCGCCGTCTTTTCCGAAACTACGGTTCTTGCTTCCCGATTCGCCATGTCCTGCCATCGCGTGGCGGTCATATTTGAGGTGAAGCAATGTCCAGTAATTACGGTTACCGCGCAAGATAATATGGCCTCCTCTTCCACCATCGCCCCCATCGGGACCTCCGTTAGGACAATATTTCTCGCGCCTCATGTGCGTAGAGCCTCTTCCGCCCTTACCTGAGCGACAGTATATCTTTACGTAATCAACAAAATTCGATTCAGCCATACTTTTTATTTATTATAATTTGTCTACTGCTTCGCAGATATCAGCGAAGATACCATCCATAGTACCCAAGCCGTTGATGTGTTGGTACTTCTTCTCGTTCTTGTACCAGTCGATCAGCGGTGCTGTCTGTGAATGATATACATGCAGACGTTTTTTGATTGTTTCTTCGTTGTCGTCAGCACGACCGGAGTCTTTGCCACGTTTGATCAGACGGGTCATCAGTTCATCTTCCGGAACTTCCAGATCTACCATCACTGTAACATCCTGTCCTCTTTCCGCCAACATCTTCTTTAATGCTTCCGCCTGTGCAATTGTTCTTGGGAAACCGTCGAAAATAACACCTTTGCTGTCTTCGAAACTGTCGAATACGCTTGCCAGAATATCAATCATCAATTCATCCGGAATCAACTGACCCTGGTCGATGTATCCCTTAGCTGTTTTGCCCAGTTCTGTGCCGTTCTTGATTTCTGCACGCAATACATCTCCTGTAGAGATGTGGTTGATTCCATACTTTTCTACAATACGTTCGCTCTGTGTTCCTTTTCCTGAACCCGGAGCACCGAAAATTACAATGTTCAACATTTTGTCATTTACAATTTAATGATTTACAATTTACCATTTAAAAACTGGCCCTATTCTTTTTTATATATAATATATCTTAGTCCACTACCGTATAAATGTCGGGATAATTACGTCCGAAGCCGTCATAATCCAATCCGTAGCCAACAATAAAATCGTTCGGAATTTCCATCGCTACGTATTCTATGTTCAGATCTACTTTCAACTTTTCCGGCTTCACCAGCAAAGAGGCGATATGTATAGCTTCGGGATTGCGGGTCCCCAATGTATCCAGCAGGCGTTGCATCGTCAGTCCGGTATCTACAATATCCTCTACGATCACCACCGTACGTCCGGCAATGTCTTCGTTCAGTCCGATCACTTCCTTTATGACTCCGGTGGAGGTCACTCCCTGATAAGAAGCCAGCTTCACGAATGAGATTTCGCAAGGAATCGTGATATGCTTCAACAAATCGGCGGTAAACATGAACGAACCGTTCAACACACTGAGGAAAAGCGGATTTTTACCTGCCAAATCGCGATTAATTTCGTTCGCTACGCGAATCACTTCTTTCTGAATATCCTGTTCCTTGATGGAAACAGTAAACTGCTTGTCTTTTATCTGTATGGTATCCATAACCGGTCATTTTAAAAAAGTTGTCGCAAAAATACGATTTTTTATTCTACCCCGTGCATCATCTTCTGTAATTTCTTCGAGAGAAGGAACAGAATCAGTGAAGCAACACCCGACATTACGACGAATACCATGAAGAAATCGTACATGGTAGCGATCTGATAGCCAAAGAGTGATTTCACTTTTCCGTCTTCGGGATACAAACCGCTCAACATACCTGCAAATTTATTGGCAGTAGCGGTAGAAAGATACCAGATACCCATCATTAAAGAAGCAAAACGCAATGGGCTTAGTTTGTTTACCATCGAAAGCCCGATAGGAGACAAAGCGATTTCACCCATAGTGTGGATAAAGTAGAGTCCCGTCAGCCAAATCATGCTGACCTTCACTCCGGGAACAGCATCTTTCACTCCGAAACAGATAAAAAGATATCCCAGTGAAAGAAGCAGCAAGCCGATAGCCTGTTTGGTAGGAGAAGCCGGTTCCATCTTCCGTTTGTTCAGGAAGCTCCATATTCCCGGCATAATGTAGGCAAGGATGACAACGAAAAGCGGATTGAAAGACTGGAACCAGGATGCCGGCATTTCCCAGCCGAGAATATCACGGTTCGTCTGTTCGGCTGCGAAAAGCGTTAAGGAAGCACCCGCCTGTTCATAAGCTGCCCAGAAGAAGATAACGAAGAAAGCAACAATATAGATGACAAAAATCCGGCTGCGTTCTATCTTCGTGAGCGAACCATCCAGCAAAATGAGTACAGGGAAAACAATACATGCAGTAAAAATACCGATACTCACCCAGTCGCCACTAAAGGCATAACTGAAAAAGACCAATAAGGCAATGGTAAGAACAGTGATAATGACCGTATTGCGTATTTTTGTCCCCTTATCCATTTTAGGATGTACGATATGTTCTGCTTTATCTTCCTTCTTTTCACGTTTGGCGTCAGGAATAATGCCGATAGGTTCACCGGAAGGTGAGAACAGGTATTTGTTCTTTTGGGTTTCGAAAAGAACGACTGTAAACAGTGTCATGATACCAGCAGCGAGGAATCCCCACTTAAAGTCGTTCGGATCTCCGGTATCACCCAAATAACCGCAAATCAAAGGTGCTGCGAAAGAACCGACATTCACTCCCATATAGAAAATGGTGTATGCAGCATCCAGACGTCTGTCACCCGGCTCATAAAGTTGTCCGACCAGAGAAGAAACGGTAGGTTTGAAACAGCCGTTACCTAAAATCAGAAATCCGAGTCCGCCATACATCAACCAGTGTGCAAGGTCCGTATTATTCAATGTGGAAGCACTCATAAACATCAGGAACTGTCCGACAGCCATCATCACCGCTCCCCAGAACACGGAACGACGGATTCCCCAATATTTATCAGCGATATATCCGCCAATCAAAGGGGTCAGATAAACCAGTCCGGTATAACTACCGTAGATAGATGCCGCTGCCTCCTTATCGAAAAGCAATGCCTGCGTCAGGAAGAGAATAAAAATCGCACGCATTCCGTAATAACTGAAACGTTCCGCCGTGCTTGTCGCGAAAATCAGATAAAGGCCTTTCGGATGCCCCTTCAATGCACTCATGAATTTATGTGTTTAGTAGTTTATGGGGTACAAAGGTACGAAAAAGTAGTTTAAAATGCTTCAAGATAGGAAAGTTCTTATAGAATAGAAGGGTATAGAATTAAGTGCAAAACATCTCCAGCATCCACTTGATTAAGTTTTCAACCATGTAATTAATTCAGTGGATGTTCACCTTAAATGTTAATCGGTCATCATTTAGCCAAAACTAAATTCAACATCGTCGATCTTGACAAAGAGCATGTTGTCTTTTTCTCTGAAAGAAATTTTGTTTTCTCTGGCGAGCCAGCCAATAGCAACAGCTACTTCTTCAAATGTCAAACCTAACTCGCGGCAGAGTTCAAACATTGACAATTCACCTTTCTCATTTAAGATACGCCATACTTTTCCGGCATTTAAGCCAATTCTCGTATTTTCCATCATGCAAACTTTAAAAGATTAAACAATCCGTTAACTATAATCTAATTGTTGTGAGCACAGGAAATAATGCAAAGCACATTATGTACTACAAAGATAACATTTTCTTCGAAATAATCAAATAATCAACAGAGTAGCTACTACAATCAGTTATATTCCGGCCAAATTCCCCGATTCCTGCTAAAAATGGTACAAATTAAAGAAACGATTCAATTCTTTTTATAAGTTTGCAGACGCATACTCCGATAAAAGTCCGACCGGAATAAAGCATTAATTCAGAGTTTTTGCGTAAGTTTGTAGGTCGAAAAACTAAAAAGAATATTGCAATGAAAATATTTCCAAGCAGCAGCATTAAGAAGTTAGATGCTTATACCATTGAACATGAACCAATTGCATCAATAGATTTAATGGAACGTGCCGCACAGGCACTGACCAAAGCCATTACCAACAGATGGAATCCGGAAACTCCTGTCACCATTTTTGCCGGACCGGGAAACAATGGCGGAGATGCCCTTGCCGTTGCCCGCATGATGGCAGAAAAAGGATACAAGATCGAAGTATATCTCTTCAATACGAAAGGAGAACTTTCTTCCGACTGCCAGACGAATAAAGAGCTGGTAGAGATGATGGAAGAAGTAACTTTTCATGAAATCAGTACCCAGTTCGTTCCGCCTACGCTGACGCCTGAGCATCTCGTTATTGACGGTCTGTTCGGTTCGGGACTGAACAAACCGTTGAGCGGAGGTTTTGCTGCTGTAGTGAAATATATCAATGCTTCTCCTGCTATGGTAGTCTCCATCGATATCCCTTCCGGACTGATGGGAGAAGAAAATACATTCAATGTAAAAAGTAATATTATCCGTGCGGACGTCACTTTCAGCCTGCAACTTCCGAAGCTTGCTTTCCTCTTTGCCGAAAACACAGAATTCGTCGGTGAATGGGAACTGCTGGACATTCAACTGAGCGAAGAAGGAATCGAAGAAACAGAAACCAATTACGAAATGCTGGAAATCGCAGAAATCCGCTCACTGATTAAGCCACGCCGGCAATTCGCTCATAAAGGAAACTTCGGCCATGCCCTGCTGATAGCCGGTTCGAAAGGAATGGCAGGGGCATCGGTATTAGCCGCCCGCGCCTGTCTGCGTTCGGGGGTAGGTCTGCTGACCATACATGCACCGTTATGCAACAACGATATCCTGCAAACTTCCGCGCCCGAAGCAATGGTAGAAACAGATGCAAGCGAAACATGCTTTGCCGTACCTACCGATACCGATGATTATCAAGCTGTCGGCGTCGGTCCCGGACTCGGTCGCAGTGAAGAAACGGAAGCTGCCCTGATAGAACAACTGGAACACTGCCAGACTCCGACGGTAGTAGATGCCGATGCACTCAACATTCTGGCAAATCACCGGCATACACTCACCCATCTGCCGAAAGGTTCCATCCTCACCCCTCACCCCAAAGAACTGGAGCGCCTGATCGGCAAATGCCAAGACTCTTACGAACGCCTGATGAAAGCCTGCGAACTGGCTCACACCGCTAAAGTGCATATTATTTTGAAAGGAGCTTACTCCACCATTATCACTCCCGAAGGCAAATGTTACTTCAATCCGACCGGCAATCCCGGTATGGCGACAGGAGGTAGCGGAGACGTATTGACAGGAGTGATTCTGGCACTACTTGCACAAGGCTATCCTGCCGAAGACGCTGCTAAAATAGGTACCTATATTCACGGATTAGCCGGAGACATCGCCCAGAAAAAACAGGGCATGATCGGACTTATCGCAAGTGATATCGTAACCTGTCTGCCAGCAGCATGGAGGCTTGTAAGCGAATAAAAGTTAAGAACTTACGGTTTATTCAATAACTTCATTAACTTTGTTTTTCAAAATCAGCTAAAAAGAACCGAATATGAAAAAGTTAATCATAGCAACAGGACTACTAATGGCCACTTCTGCCCACGCACAAACAGAAGTGCTGACAGGAGTGACACGAGGAAAAGATTACGGAGTAGTGTACGCCCTTCCCAAGACTCAAATAGAAATAGAGATAAAAGCGAACAAAGTCAACTATAAGCCGGGAGAATTCAGCAAGTATGCCGACCGCTATTTGAGACTGACCAATATCTCTGCCGAACCTGAAGAATATTGGGAACTGAGCAGCGTGAAAGTGAAGCCAGTAGGAGTACCCAACAGCGAAGCTACCTACTTCGTCAAACTGAAAGACAAAACGGTAGCTCCTCTCATGGAACTGACTGAAGACGGACTCATCAAATCAATCAACGTACCTTACAGTGGTAACAATACCACCAAAGCAGCAACCAACACTCCTGCTTCACAAAGAAAAGCCAACCCGCGCGACTTCCTCACAGAAGAGATTCTGATGGCAAGCTCCACTGCTAAAATGGCCGAACTGGTAGCAAAGGAAATCTATAACATCCGCGAAAGCAAAAATGCATTGTTGCGCGGACAAGCCGATAACATGCCTTCGGACGGCGCACAGCTCAAGATCATGCTCGACAACTTGAATCTTCAGGAAGAAGCTATGACCGAAATGTTCTCAGGAACCCGCGACAAGGAAGAAAAGACATTCACTGTCCGCCTCACTCCGGATAAAGAGTTTGACAATGAGGTCGCTTTCCGCTTTTCAAAGAAGCTGGGCGTAGTTGCTAACAACGATTTGGCAGGCACTCCATTCTACATCAGCCTGAAAGACCTGAAAACGGTGAAGAGTCCGCAAGAGGACGGAAAAAAGAAGAAAGATATGGATGGAATTGCCTATAACGTACCGGGACAGGCAATGATTACGCTGACCGACGGCAAAAAGAAATTATACGAAGGAGAAATACCTGTTACTCAATTTGGTATCATCGAGTATCTGGCTCCTGTATTATTCAACAAGAACTCAACCATCAAAGTTTACTTTGATCCGGTGACCGGTGGACTACTTAAAGTAGATAGAGAAGAAGGTAAATAAAACTCTTTAATAGTAAAAATCATGGGTGGAGAAGGACACATGCTCGACATGATACGCCGGCTAAAAGACGGCAAAGAAGCTTCCCGCTTACGCCGGGAACGGAGAAATGACAAACTAGGAAGACTCAGAAGAAACAATGATCCCTATCTCTTACCGAACACGACTCCGGAAGAAATGGAACGCATCATTAAAGATTCGGAAAAGAAAAAAGAAAAAGACAACAACTATTTCGTATGGGGAACGCTTATCATTATGGGCGTCCTAATAGGATGCGCTGTCCTTCTATGGGCTTTATTTAATTGATAATGGACAATGAGGTTGAGCCAACCGGATATTATCTTATACTAAGCATTCACTATCCATTATCAATTATTCATTATCCATTTAATAAATCCGTCTTTCTGTAATTGGGTAAGATAGGTTGATATACGAGACTCGTAGCCTGCTTCACGCTGAAAGTGGTCTGCGAGTTTTTCTATGATTTCACGCACCGTCCGCTGACCGTCTATCAATTCCCATACAGCCGTTCCGTGTTCCTCCAGACGCACATGAATATCCTTTGACATTCCTTTCGGCAATAAGTAACGACTCATCCACGAACGCTTAAAACGAGGAAAGGAGAGCACAATAGTCTCCCCTTCCCGTTCAGCTTTAATATGTTCGTTACGACAAGGGATAACCTCCAAGAGGTTTATTTTCTCTTTCGTAGCCATATCTTTTCTCTTTTATATCCTTTCTGATTATTTCTGAATATTTGCTTCTTCCAGTCCGTAGCCTTTCTTCTTGTTCTCTGCTTTCAGCATCAAAGCAACAATCAAGGCCAATACGCCGAACATAGCAAAAATAGTCATCGGCAATGTATAATCATAGGTCTGCGCACCGTCTACTACCGGGCCCTTGCAATAAGAATTCAATACCCATCCGATCAGCAAAGGTACTCCCATCAATCCCCAGTTCTGTACCCAAAAGATCAGTGCATAAGCCGTACCCAACTGTTTCTCCGGAATAATCTTTGGAACTGAAGGCCACATAGCCGAAGGAACCAGTGAGAAAGCAAATCCCAGCACAATCATGATAACGGTAGCAAACCACCATACATTCAGAATAGGAAGAGCGAACATGGAGTGTACGAAAATCAGCATCACCGACCCGATTACCATCAACGTAGCTCCCTTACCGATACGGTCATACAAAGAACCGAACAACGGTGTCAAGATGATCGCACCAATCGGCA
Organism: Bacteroides sp. HMSC067B03; assembly: GCF_001811315.1. Taxonomy (NCBI): domain Bacteria; kingdom Pseudomonadati; phylum Bacteroidota; class Bacteroidia; order Bacteroidales; family Bacteroidaceae; genus Bacteroides; species Bacteroides sp. HMSC067B03. Next base: position 78,341 of record NZ_KV804482.1, read on the forward strand.
ACAATCCGGGAATGGTTCCTGCCAGTTTCGGATCTACATGATACTTCTGTACCATCAGGTCAGCCGCATACTTAATGAATGGGAATACAGCCGAATAGAACAATACACACAGTAATGCGATCAACCAGAATCCTTTGTTGGTAATGATATATACAATATCTTTCATGCGGAACGGCTCTTCCGGTTCCAGTCCTTCTGCATCCAGAGAGGCATCCAGCTTCTTATCATAGAAAGTATAGATAAAGAATGCAATCGTACCTACACACAACATGACGAGACAGAACAGAATCGGAGCAGGAATATTGGTATGGAATGCACCGCCCTCATCTGTATATCCGAAAAAGTCGGCCAAAGGAACAGTAAGCACCATCGCTAAAGTAGTTCCAATACGTGCAGTAGCCATTTCCAGTCCCATAGCAAGAGCCATTTCCTTACCCTTAAACCACTTTACAATAATCTTCGAAACAGTGATACCCGCAATCTCGACTCCTACACCAAAAATAGCATATCCCAAGGCAGCCAGTGTGACCTGCATCTTGAATCCGAAAAGCATTGCACCTTCCGGGAAAGTAGTAGAAATAGCATAATATTTCAATCCGCAACCGAACACCATCAACAAACAGGCTCCCATTCCGGTGAAGCGAACTCCCATTTTATCCAGGATGATACCACCAAAGATAAGCATCAGCAGGAATACATTAAACCAGCCATAAGCACTAGTAAAGAAACCGTAATCTAAACTGTCCCAAAGAAGTTCTTTCTCAAGCATGGGTTTCAGGGGAGACATGACGTCTGTGAGGAAGTAGCCGCACAACATTGTAAAAGCGACTAATGCTAGAACACTCCAACGCAACACTGCGGAGTCATTCAGCTTTTGTTTCAATTGTTCTGTCATTGTAATATTTAAAAGGAGTTAATAATCTCGTTACGGGCAACAAAGTTAACTAATTATCATTTGTTTTACTAAAAAAGAGGCATATTTTATGAGAAAAAGGTTAACTGACAAGATATTCCTGCATGGAGACAGGCAGACAACACAAAATAATAAAGACAGGCGCGAATCACACGTATTACACAGATTCCGTTAGAATCCCAGTAACTCGCGTCATTCGCGCCTGTAACGGTGAGGACGAATCAGAAGTTTGCCGATGATACCCTCACACAATAAGTTTAAACCGAATATCCTATCACTGAACTATTCTGCTGCAGGAGCAGGAGTTTCAGTAGCCGGAGCTTCTGTTGCAGGTGCAGACTCTGCAGGAGCAGTAGCGTCTGTATTAGGAGCAGCAGTACCGGTAGGCATGTTATACGGGTTGGTTTGTTGTTCTTTCTGTGCTTGTTCCAACAATACATCTTTAGCTGCAGAAGAAGTAGGAACAACATAAGCGGTAGCAATGCTCATTACAACCATGAAGATAGCTAAGCCCCAAGTTGCTTTTTCCAGAAAGTCTGTAGTCTTGCGCACGCCCATAATAGCGTTTGATGAAGAGAAACCGGAAGCAAGTCCGCCTCCTTTTGAGTTCTGAATCAGCACGATGAAGCACATCAGCAAGGCTGCAATAACCATTAAGATAACGAATAATAAGTACATTTTTAGTTATTTTGAATTAGCGTTAATAATCAATTTCTCCAAAAATCTGATTTGGTCTGCAAAGTAAGCATTTTTTTTTGGATATTTCAAACTTAATTTTTTAATTATTTCAAGAGCTTTCGAATATCGTTGCTGTTTTACGTAGATTTTGGCTAAAGTTTCGGTGAAACAACTGTCATCTTCCTCTTCTTCAGTGTTTGTTTCGGTCGTTCTGCCTGTTTCGTTGGTTTCAGTCGAAGAAGCGGTCATTGTTCGCTCTTCTTCTCTCAAGGGTTTCAGATACACGACAGCGTCACTCTCACTTTTTTCTATAAAGTTGTCAATAAGTTCATGTCCTTTCAGCTTGGGCATAGCCTCTGCCGGCTCGTCTGCAACGGGAGTCTCTTCGAGTAAGTATGAAGTATAGTCCATAGAATAATCAAAGCTTGTCTGACTGGTCACTTCTTCGGGAGCTGTAGAAAGAAAGGCATCGATCAAAGCCAGTGTCCGGTCGACGGTAGGCTCATCTTCCAATACTTCAGTGAGAGGCAGGTCTTTCTTCCGGGTTTCGACAGCAAACCGTTCGCCTTCGATCAGGTGAAACAGTTTCCGTCGGTCGGCAATATACAGAACGGCTTTCCGCAGCTCTGCGCCGAAATTGATGTCGTGGAGAATATATAGGTTCTTGAGATACAACAACCGGAGCGACTGAAAATACGGATACCTCGCGAGCTGGTTGCGCAGTTCGTACAAAGTATCTCTATTCAGCGTCTCAGGATGCTGAATCCATTGTTGCAAGTTAACAGAAGTCATTAAATTACCAGTTCGCTACAGTTGCATTAAATATTTGGTCGGTTATCTCTTTACTCATTTCCGCAATCAATCCATCTTGTACGGCTGTCAGCAACTGACTGGAATCATAGGTACGGAAAGCTGAGAATTGCTGCTCGAAGTCTTCGGCGTGATTAGTGTTGTTGACAAAACGTACATTGACCGTAATGGTCAGTTTCGTTTCCGAAGAGTATCCATCGGCAGACACTGCCTGGTTGTACTGGTTGTAGCCTGTGATTTCTCCGTCAATCTGCAAATCCGCATTCTGGTTCGGCTTCAGCAGTTGCAGGCGGGTCTGTCTAATGAAGATATCCTTCAGGTCTTCATTAAATTTAGTAGCCAACGGAGCATACACATACTCCGACTTAATCGGAAAGTCGGCAATCGAAATGGTCTTCACCTTATCATAATTGATAGAAGAGCCATTAAACTTATAGGACACACTACAAGCAATGATGACTGCCGGCAAAACGATCAGTATCAGCGGTCGTGCTATTTTCTTAATCCAATTCATATTCTTTTATTTTTCTGTAAAGGGTACGCTCGGAGATATTCAGATCCTTCGCCGCACTTTTCCGCTTGCCATGATGCCTCTCAAGTGCTTTGCGTATCATTTCTTTTTCTACTTCATCAAGCGAAAGGGTTTCTTCCACATATTCCTCCGTATCCTGAATATCGTCATCATCTTCTTTGGGACAGACAGACGGTTGTACCGCATGGATGATAGCAGGTACGGAAGGCTGATGTGTAGTCGTCACTACCGGAGTAGCTACCACTTGCCCCATCTGTCCGACTTGTCCCGTACGTTCGGCCATCATATTGTGCACCATCTTTTTCAGTTCCGCCACTTCCTGACGCATATCGAACAGGACGGAATAAAGTATCTCGCGTTCGCTCTCGAATCCTTTGCTCTCACGTGTTCCGAACAGTGCCGGAAGGCGTTGGGTATTCTGTACCGGAAGATAGGTCCGCAGAATAGCAGCCGTAATCTCACGGTTCGTTTCTATAATCGAAATCTGCTCTGTGATATTCTTCAACTGACGAACGTTTCCCGGCCACGGATAAGCTACCAATTCCTTCTTGGCATCTTCAGTCAGCTGGATAGCCGGCATCCGGTACTTCTCGGCAAAGTCGGCGGCAAACTTACGGAACAGCAACCACACATCGTCTCCCCGCTCACGCAAAGGCGGTATCTGAATAGGCACCGTATTCAAGCGATAATATAAATCTTCCCGGAAGCGTCCTTCGGCAATAGCTTGTGTCAGGTTCACGTTGGTAGCCGCTACAATACGCACATCCGTCTTTTGCACTTTGGATGAACCTACCTTGATAAATTCACCGCTTTCGAGCACACGGAGCAGACGCGCCTGTGTAGGCAACGGCAACTCTCCTACTTCATCAAGAAAGATAGTACCACCATCAGCTTCTCCAAAATATCCTTTCCGCTCACCAATAGCACCGGTAAATGCTCCCTTCTCATGTCCGAAAAGCTCGGAATCGATCGTACCTTCCGGTATCGCACCGCAGTTGACAGCAATATACTGTCCGTGCTTTCTCCGGCTATATTGATGAATGATCTGTGGAAAACTTTCTTTTCCGACGCCACTTTCTCCGGTAATCAGCACAGACAAGTCGGTAGGCGCTACCTGAATGGCAACATCTATGGCACGTGACAACGCTTCGGTATTACCAATAATGCCGAAGCGCTGTTTCACTTGTTGTATTTCCGCTTTTGTCATTGCTTCTTAATCTTCGTCTACTGTATCCAGTTTTAGTTTATCACTATCATCCCGTTTCTCGTAATACTGCTTCCGCAGCGGATTTACCCGTGCCGCTTTCTCGCGCTGGCGGTTACGGAATACATCAATCGCTACATAAATGGCCTGACGGAAAGAATCTTCGCTGGCAAGTCCTTTACCGGCGATGTCATAGGCTGTTCCATGAGCCGGAGAGGTACGTACCACCGGAAGTCCGGCAGTATAGTTCACACCATCTTCCATAGCAAGAGCTTTGAACGGTGCCAGTCCCTGATCATGATACATAGCCAATATTCCGTCGAAATGAGTATAATTGCCCGATCCCATAAAACCGTCTGCCGCATAAGGACCGTAACAGATGATGCCTTTCTCTTCCATTTCTTTCATGGCAGGAATAATCACTTCCTGTTCTTCCATACCCAGCAATCCGCCGTCTCCGGCATGGGGATTGAGTGAGAGCACGGCAATACGCGGAGCACCAATACCGAAATCCTGTTTCAGGCAGTGATGGAAAATAGCCAGTTTCTCCTGAATCAGTTCCTTTGTGATCGTTGTAGCAATCTCCCTTACCGGAATATGTGTTGTCACCAAAGCCACACGGAAATCATTCTTCATGAGAATCATCAGCGACTTGTTTCCATTGCCCAGCCGTTCTTCAATATACTCTGTATGACCGGGGAAAGAGAACTCTTCCGACTGGATGGTATGTTTGTTGATCGGAGCGGTCACAATAACGTCGATCAGCCCCTCACGATATTCTTCAATAGCACGTTCCAAAGCGCCCAGTGCAGCTTTACCTGCTTCGGGATCGGGTTTGGAGAACTCTACTTTCACTTCATCATCGGTACAGTTCACTACACTCAGACGATTGTATCCGGCTTCGGAAGCTGTATTGACAATGCTGAAATTAGCCTGCACATCCAGCGCTTTACGATGGTAGGCCGCCACTTTAGGTGAACCGTAGATGATCGGAGTACATAGTTCAAGCATAGTAGGGTCTGAGAATGTCTTCAAGATCACTTCATAGCCTACCCCGTTGATGTCTCCCTGGGTAATGCCGATTCTTATTTTGTTTTCTTCCATGTTTTTATTTTTTAGTTGGTTCCGCTTCTTTGGTCACTCCCAAAGGAATCTGGCTCTGCGGAGCTTCTTGCGGAAGTCTCAGCGTATAAAGAGATGATTCCATCTGACGAACTAAGTTGCGTTTCATTTTATCAGGTGAGTATACAAATATTTCTGCTGTAATGATACGTTGGTTTTTCTGATCCAGACGAGTGTGGGAAACAAACGGACCACCCATGAAGTCTCCCTTCATGCGCCACAATCCACGTGCTTCCATCGTGTAGTCATTGTGTACGCTGATCGGACGGACGTCAGTCAGCAACGAATCCGTCGACATATAAACGCCCTCTTTGAATCCGGGGATATTGACCTGCATCACAGAGTCGCGTTTATGAACAAAGTATTCTTTAGTAAATGTATCTTTATCCGTATAAGGATAAGAATACATCACGAAATTACGATCAGCAGAACCTGTATTGGTAGAAGCCCAAAAGAAATCCTCACCTGTCTTCGAATTGTTCAGTTCCGAAGGTATCCAGATATCACAGCCAAACAAGCTATCTATCTTCTGAGAGATAAAATTACTGTGTTTTTCTTCCAGCAACGTAATCTGACGGTTCATCTCGGCACGAGTAAAGAAGTCGATAATCGTTTGTTTGTTCTCTTCCACGAACTTCTCAAACACTTCTTCGTCCGGAGCCTGAATAGTCAGTATCAACTGTGGAGAAGCATAAACGTCTTTCGCATATTTGAAAGTACCTTTCGTATAAATATCTTTTATATCTACTATGATAATGTTGCGGATCAGCTTCAGGGTAGAGTCGTAATCTTTCGGTGAAGTATACATAATCCGGAAAGAAGGTTCCGACTGGGGCAATCCCGGCATGTCAGAATCAAGCACATCATGCAAGGCCCTTCCGGCGGCACGGTCCCATACACCCGCATCCACTACTACCAGCAGTTCATACGGACGGCCACTAGAGGTATGATTCCCTTTCAGTCCACAAGAAGCAACGACCAAAGCTACTAAAGCCATGCTTAAATAAAAGAAGTACTTTTTCATGATGTTCGATTTTATATATTAACTTTTACTATTTTCCTCCTGTTTCGCAGTCGACAGCATGCCACATGCCGCAAAGATGTCTTCTCCCCGTGAGGCACGAATGGTAGTGAAAAGCCCGTGCGTGGTCAGATAATCACGAAAACGGGTCATTGTATCCATATCGGCCCCTTCAAGGTTTACTCCCGGAATGGCATGGAAGCGGATCAGATTGATCCGGCAATCCAGTCCGCGAAGCAGTTTCAACAACTCTCTGGCATAGATTTGCGAATCATTCAGCCCCTTAAAAACAATATACTCAAACGAAAGTCGACGCTGTTTACTAAAATCATAGTTTTTTAACAGTTCTACCATTTCTGTCATTGAAAAGGCTTTCTCCGCCGGCATCAGTTCCGCACGTTGGGGCGGCACCGGAGAATGCAGGCTGACAGCCAGATGGCAGTCACTCTCTTCGATAAAGCGCTGCAATCCTTTCCGCAATCCGACCGTAGAAACTGTTATCCGTTTCGGGCTCCATGCGTAGCCATAAGAAGCAGTCAGTATATCCAATGCTTTCAGTACTTCATCCAGATTGTCGAGTGGTTCGCCCATTCCCATCATGACCACATTCGTCAGTTTATCCCGTTCGGGCAATGAATGAATCTGGTTGATAATCTGCTGAGCGGTCAGGTTGGCGGTGTAACCTTGTTTCCCTGTCATACAGAACTTACAATTCATTTTGCAACCTACCTGTGAGGAGACACATAAGGTCGCCCGTTCATCGTCCGGAATATATACCGACTCTACGAAATGATTCCCGCCTACAGGGTACAAGTATTTCACCGTACCGTCTACAGAGCGCATTTCATCCACCGGGGCTTCCGCACCGACCTCATAGTTCTGCATGAGCAACTCCCGGTGTTTCAACGACAAATTAGTCATTTCATCAATCGAGGTCACCTTCTTATCGTAAAGCCAGGATGCGATCTGCTTGGCGGCAAAGCCGGGCATACCCAGACGTTTTACCAGCGATTGCAGCTCTACCAGCGTCATTCCTAAGAGAGGATATTTAGACATCATTCTTTCTGTTCATGGTTTATATTTGCAAATGTAAGGAAATAAAGTCGATTTCCGTATAGCGAGGATGTAAAAGTTAGCAAAAAAGGTCGTTCCCGAAAGAGGAACGACCTTTTGCAGTTATCGTTTTTACGACTGATCTTAGAAGAACAGGTAACGTGTATCCTTTACATTTCCTTTCAGATACAGGTCGTTCATCAGACGGCTTGCGAAGCGTGCATGCATGTTGGCCAGTGTAGCTTCTTCATCTTTAGCGTTGAAGGTATCGCTCAGTTTGTCTTTGCCATACATCTGCAGTACAAATACGCCTGCATTACCTTTGATCGGAGCACTCAGCTTGTTCATTTCGGCAACAGAAGCATAAGCACCTACCAACGGTTCGCTGCTACGCAATGCTGACACATAGGCAGGAGCGGCAAATGTAACCAACTTCAAAGAATCGCTTACTGCACCGGACATCGCTTTGTACTGGTCGAGAGAAGTCGCGTTAGCGGCTTTCATGTCAGCCATAATCTTTTCAGCTTTCTTATCTTTAACAATTTCAGCTCTCAACTGATCCTGTACAGCTTTCAAAGGACGATATCCTTCCGGAGTAACACCTACCAAAGCCACTGCAACCATGTGATCGCTTTCGCCACATTCGTACAAACCGGAAACATCACCCGGTTTAGCGGAGAATGCCCATCTTAATGCTTCTTTAGTACCTCTTACACCACCGATCGTATGTTCTGAGCTATACAAGTCTTTTCTGTCCAACAGTCTGTATCCGGCTTCTTCAGCATTAGCGGCCATCTTTTCTGCAGTAGGATTAGCAGCGATGAACTGGCTGAAGTCATTGTAAGCACGGTTATATGTTTCTTTGCTGAACTCAACTTCACGTTTCACAACAGCTACTTTATATTTATCCTTCACGGCTTTCTTGTTAGTCACCTGGAGGATTACATTAGCCTGACCTAACGGCAGGTTCACTACTTCGTTCACACCTGTATTGTTGATAGCAGAGATAAACTTCAGGTTGTCACCATCGATCTGCGCTCCTTCATATTGTGCAGAGCTCATCCAGTTGCTTTCACCTGTCTGACCATATTTTTTAGCCAGATCCGCGAAGTTAGCACCTCCTTTGATAGCAGTATAGATACTGTCTGCCAAGGTTTTTGTCTTCAATGCATCTTCTGCAAATACCTGGATCTGACGGAACTCGATAGAGTCGGCAGCGGCAGTCTTGGCAACTACTTTGAATGAATTGATAGTATTGTCGGCACCATTATAGTAAGGACCATAAACTGAACCTATAGAAGCAGAATCCAGACGGGCAACTACATCAGCCGGGAAAGCTGTCTTGTTGTAGAACAAGTCTACATAAGGAGCCTCCGAACCTACAGAACGGATAAAAGAAGTATAATCGTCTGTTGTGTTAGCCAACTGTTCGGTAGCTTCGTCTACTTCCTTCTGGATAGCAGCTCTGTCTTCGGCACTTGCAGTCACCTGAACATCGATGTACTTGATATCACGGCTTTCCTGATATTGCTTGAACTGTTCTTTCTTCTTGTTATAAAGGTCTTTCAGTTCCGATTCTTTCACTACGATTGTAGAGTCTACTACAGAAGAATAAGGAACGGCAGCCATCAACAGGTCGTATTGATTCACCCTTGCATCGAAAGCATCCTGTGCTTCTACCGGATTGGAAAGAAGTGCTTTAGATACCAATGCCTGATATTTCTCAGCCAGACGGCTCTGAACCAATGTTTTCTGGATGAATGACCAGTATTTGTACATGTTGTTATACTGTTCGGCATACTGAGCAGGCATCTGAGATTCGCTCATCTTGGCATAATCTACCAGGAACTTATTCAGCATATCCTTATCGAAAGCACCGGTCTGCGGGTTGCGGAAAGGAGTCTGTTGCAACAAAGGATGCACGCCTGCTTTCAGGATATCCTGAATTTCAGCAGCAGAGACTGTCAATCCCAATGCTTTTGCTTCTTTCTCAACCAGTTTGTTATTTACGTAGGAACGCCATACTTCGTCGCGCACCTGATTGGTCTGTTCGTCGTTCAGTGCAGTCACTCCACGAGAGAGCTTTATCACCTCGGTATATTCTTCTACCAAATTCTGATACTCCTGAGCGGAAAGAGCATCTCCGTTCACCTCACCTACGTCATGTGCCTGGTGCGGTTGCATTACCTTCCACGCGTCACCCGCGATGAAAGCAAACAGCGCCAAACCGATAACAATCACCAATAGAGGTCCTTTCGACCTAATGTTTTGTAATGTTGCCATTTTGATTAATACGATTTATGTTTATTATTATTTCTTTCCATTGTCATTTTAGCGCACGAAGATACAAAAAATGCTAATATGCTTCTATTTATTAGCTAAAAATTTCACGGTTATCGCCATTATTCCATGACTTTTAAGCGTACAAGTTCTATTTTTGTCGCTGTCACCTTGATTATTTTAAACTCATAACGACCGACACGGACCAATTCATGTAGTTTCGGGAAACTCTGATATTGGCTCAGTATCAATCCGCCAACTGTCAGGTAGTCGTCCGATTCGGGCAGGTCAAGTCCGAACATTTCATTGACCTTTTCTATTTCCAGGCGGGCGGACAAAACATATTCATTTTCATCAATCTTCTTGCTGATATATGAAGTATTATCATGTTCATCTTCTATATCACCAAAAATCTCTTCTACCAAATCTTCCAATGATACAATGCCGGACGTACCTCCAAACTCGTCTACCACCACCGCAATCGTCTTCTTTTGCAGCATGAACAGTTTCATCAGTTTGTGAGCGGACATTGTTTCGGGTACAATGGGCACATCTTTCACGTTATCGTGCCAATCTTTCGGAGCACGAAACATTTCCGACGAATGGATATAACCGACCACATTATCTATATTTCCGTCATACACAATAATCTTCGAGATGCCGGATTCTATAAAACGGTTCTTGAGCTCATCCAGTGAGGTTGTGAGATCAACAGCCACCACTTCGGTACGTGGAACGATACAGTCACGTATCTTTATGCTCGAAAAGTCGAGTGCATTCTGAAAGATCTTCACTTCCGTGTCCAGTTCTTCTTCATTTTCGGCATTATCGATGCTACTCTGTATAAAGTAGTCCAAATCGACTTTTCCGAAAGCGATATCCGAAGCTTCCTTGTTTACCTTCATTCCAAAAATACGAAGAAACAGGCAGGATACTCCGGAAGCGAACTTGGATATAGGATATAAGACGATATAACAGATAAAAAGCGGAATAGCGGCAACATTCAATACCAGATTGGGATTGATCTTAAACAATGTTTTAGGAAGGAACTCTCCAGTCACCAAAATAATCAGAGTGGAAATGACGGTCTGAGCCAGTACCATCAGAAAGTGGCTATCAATAAATCCGGCCAACAGATTATCGCCGATAATCTGTGCCATCAATATACCATAGATAACCAATGCTATATTGTTTCCTACCAGCATGGTAGAGATAAATTCGTTCGGGTGCTTGAAAAAAACAGAAAGGATACGGGATGTGACTCTTCCCTTACGTTCCATTTCAAAGCGTAACTTATCCACTGAGACAAACGCGATCTCCATTCCTGAGAAGAAAGCGGAGAAAGCCATCGTGATGAGTAAAGAGATATAAATATTCATAGTTTATTTCACAGAATCTTTTTTCGTAGAATCCGGTGGCAATGTTTTTACTTCCGGCTGAGCGGTTCCCTCGTTTTCGTCTACATAGAAAATACCTTCAATATTCTGAATGACATAAACGGTCATTTGTTGATTAGAGTCAAAGCCGTGTCCGGTAATCACCCGGTCCGGCTGCTGGATGCGTATAAACTTATCGGAATATACTTTCTGAGTAGATTCGTTCCAATAAAGTAACTCGGTATTAAAACGCTCCCCTTTCCGGTTTTGTATATCAACGTTTCCTATCAGTTTCCAGAGCTTCTGCTTATCATAATAATAAGCGGTATCTGCTTTAATGCTGGCCTCGATATTAAAGATAGAATCAAACTGTTCCAGATACACTCCTTTCTCGAACGCCCAATAAGAAGGTTTCTTGCGGTCGTATACCGTCCACTCTTCCGTGTTTACCCGGTAGCGTGTCACTCCCGAATCGGATATAAGGGTCGTTACTCCCAGTGTATTCATCACCGGCAATGAATCACGTTCAGTTATAGCGTCGCCCAGCGCATTCTTCTTGCCGCCGCAGGAAGAAAATGAAAGAAGCATAACAATTGCCCCGAAGGCAATTGTTATGCTTATGCTTTTATGCAACAAACGGTTACTTCGTTTTCGCAACATAAATTTTATCTAATCGTTGTAGACTCTCCGATCCAGCCACCGATAGTAATACGGTCGCCTGCTTTATAACCTAACATAAAGAGGTCTTTCGCCTGCGGAGTATGACCGGAATAAGTGCCAATCAATTTGTTTGCTTCTTCAGCTACACTTGGATCCACTGCTTTTGCACGTTGCAGCTTATCTATTACAGCAAAGTAAGTACATTTGTTCAATGCAGACTCATCACTCCAGTTAGGACTCATTGCATACAGGTTGGCAATCAGAATATAAGGAGCACCGTAGTTCTCGTTGAAACTAATTGCTTTCTGGCAATATGATCTGGCTTGAGACAACTTCTTGGCAGAAGCCAATACAGCTGCGGCAGCGTATGCCTTTTCAGCCTTCTTCACGTTGTCTGTTTCCAGTTGGATTGCTTCGTCAAAGAACTTCACTGCACCGTCAATATCACCTTTCTTGAATGCCTGATAAGCACATCCGGTAGCAGCTTCAGCAGTCGGCTCCATCTTATAAGCATAGAAAGATGCTTGCAGATAAGCTTCACTTTCCGTACATCTCATCATTTTCATGATATCGATTACTTTTTTCAGATAAGCCAAGTCTGTCTGGTTAGATTCTACTTTCGGACCATAGATACCTTGCAGTGATTCACAGTCAGCAGTACCACTATTCACAAACAAAGCAACGAGATTATCTTTTATACCCATCAGGTTTTTCTTCTTTGCTTCGCTAGTTTCCGCAGCAATAGCATCATCCGCATATTCTGAAGCGAGCAGATAATCCTGAATAAATTGTTCTTTATGATTAGGATCTGCTTTCAGTTTGTCCAATGACATCTGAAGAAAATAGAACAAAGTAGCTCCAGCAGATTCACCTTTCACCGCATTTACAGACTGGCTTAACCATTGATAAGCCTGATTAGCATCCACTTTCGGAGCTAAAGCGATATAGTCTACAGCCTTAATTCCCAGTGCTTCGTCGGCAGAAGAAACCTTTGTTCCTTTTGAAAGGAATTCTTCTGTGTATTTCATACGCAGGTCGTGCGTATTCATTAATTCATCAAAATACTTCTTATATTCGGGACTATTTTTATCCTTAATCTGTGCCATCAGCCCTTTAAGGATTTTATATCCGTCAGTAAAAGTGTAGAAACGCAATGTCGGGCAATTATCCAACACAGCTTTCCAAGGAGTATACGCATCTTTAAAATTTCCTGCACGCACAGCCTCATGCGAGATACTACTGTTCGAATTACAGTTAGTCGCATCCTGTGCTACCACAGTGGTTGCTCCAGCCGAAAGGAACAACATAGCCACAAGCGTTTTAATTTTCATTGTATCTAAATTTTAGTTGTTTATATAATATCGTCTATTCTCTCTCACTTTATTATTCTACCCTACGTTTGAAGAACCAACGTTCGTTGAACGTAAGTCCGATACTCACACGGAAGATATTTTCATTCACCATGTTCGTCTCCAGTCCTTTCACACGAACAAACTGTCCGCTGATACTAAGAATGGAACGCGAACGGGGAACAGGCAGACCGAAACCGGCAGTTACACCATATTCACGTGAAGCCTTTTTCCCATCAATCTTATAATACGGAGTCGTATAATAAGCTCCTAAACGGTATTTTATGTGGGCGAAATAGGAACGTCCTATCAAATTAGGAATGTATTCCGCACCGACTGATATTTTTGTACGATCACAATAATCGAATGTTTCATTAAAGTCCTGACGCACATTTTCATCATTGGTTACTACTCCAAACTTTGTTTTTGACCACTGCTGCAAACTGTAATCGGCACCGACTGTCAGACGTTTATCATAATTGTAGGTAAAGCCGATTCCAAAAGTATTGGGCAACTCTAACGTAGCATCCAAATTGTCCTGATATGAGGCCTGATTGCTAGTCTGTGCAGCCATTAGGACAGTTGATGAATAATCGTTATTCAACTTATGTTTAGGAGAATATACTGCACCAACCGTCAAAGAACTCTTTTTGTTCAAAGCCTGTGTATATTGTGCACCCAAATCCAACTTATAGTCCGATATTGAAGCTACCATTGTCCGTTGATAAGAATAAGAGGAAGATTCTCCCGGATAGTACACTGCTCTTCCGCGGGTTAGATCTCCCCAAAAGTAAGAAGCATTCACACCAATAGACAAATTCTTAAGCACTTTTACACCAATACCTGCGTACATTTGATGCAAGCCACCATCTCCGGTAAAACTTCTGCTGGTAACCAAACCGTCATTCCCAGTCTGGCTATCCGACACACTATATCCGATATTAGAATATGGCAGCAATCCGACACTCATTCCCATCCACGGAGCTAACCGAAACTGCATAGCGAGATAATCGAAGCTGGCATTCTTGGCGTTCATCTTCACACCGCCATTACTAATATTCATATTCTGTAAACTGACACCTCCCTCGAACAGGAACGTCAATGAGTCAATGGCCGTATATGAAGCAGGATTCGTTGGATTGATCTGCGCCCCATCCCGGAGTCCGAAAGCAATTCCACCCATCGCCTTGCTATTTCCGAAACTTTGATCGGATAAGTCGCCATAGCCATATCGTGTGTAAGGAGAGTTTGTATTATTTTGAGCGATTGCCGTTCCGGTAACCATCATGAGCAATAGCGCCCAAATCGTGTGTTTAAATCCTACCATTATTATAGTTTAAAATTCTATTTAATCCTTTCAACACTAAAAATCTATCTGCAAAGATGACACTTTTTACGCTGCTATCAAAAGAAAAATCATCTCCGCCCGTTAAAAAAACCAAAAGTTCAGGATATTTATGCTTCATAGCCTCAATATAGCCTGAAATTTCATATTCCATCCCTTTCAGCACTCCGGCACGGATGGCCGTTTCCGTATCCTTTCCCATCGGGAGTTTCCGCCCGTTGGCATCTATCTGTGGCAAACGCCCGGTAAACTGATGAAGTGCCTTGAAGCGCATCTGCATGCCGGGAGAAATATTACCACCGTGATACTGCCCCTTCGAGTCGATAAACTCATAAGTGATGCAAGTGCCCGCATCAATGACCAATATATCATTATGGGGAAAACGCTCATTAGCCCCTACTACCGCTGCCATCCGGTCATACCCCAATGTATCGGGAGTTTCGTACAAATTGGCTACCGGCAACGGAGTCTGATGATTGAGCCATAACAAAGGGAACGGCAAAGCAGCCAGATCGGCCAGTATCCGTTCGCTCAAATCAATGACAGTAGCCACGATACCTTGTTCAACCGGGTATTTGGAACAAAGAGCTTTCAAGCAATCTAACGATTGATTGGAGTCGGTCACAACCTCCACCATCTCATTGCCATCAAAGAGAGCTACTTTTGCAGTCGTATTTCCTATGTCAATAATTAAATTCAATGTTCTCTTTTATCAATTGCGGGCGCAAAGGTAAAGTAAAAAAAGAAAAGTATCTGCATGTAGGATGAATTATCTGTTTATTTTCCTTTTGGCAACACAAAAAAAGTGAGTCGTCCGAACAATATTAATATAGA
>NZ_KV804482.1:93617-173386 GCF_001811315.1 Bacteroides sp. HMSC067B03
TTTATTAATAATATATGGGCGGGTGTATGGGCGGCATCATTTTTCAAAAGCCAATAATCCACTATCATACAACTAGTTACAAAGGCTGAAAATGGGGCGGTTGTATGGGCGGCTTTTCCTCGTGCTATCCACCAGAAAACAGAGCCTCCATTTCACCCAAACAGAGGCTCCATTTGCCCCGGTCAGAGCCTCTGTTCAGACAAAACGAAGGCTCTATTTTTCGAATCCAACTATTCTTCGTATATTCGCTGCCAAAATAAAACAAGTCCTTTCATGAAACGGCCTAATTTATATATACTTTTACTTTTTTTCCTGTTGCTCCTGCCCTTTGGACAAACAACTGCCAACGGTAACGACTCTATCCGACTCAGTCTGCTGACTTGCGCCCCCGGAGAAGAAATATACTCCCTGTTCGGTCATACTGCCATCCGCTACGAAGATCCAGCCAACGGAATCGACGCCGTATTCAACTACGGGTTATTCAGTTTCAACACCCCGAATTTCATATTCCGTTTTTCATTAGGCGAGACAGACTACCAGCTCGGAGCCACCGATTACGCTCACTTTGCCGCCGAATATGCTTTTGACGGGCGCAGTGTCTGGCAACAAACACTCAACCTGAGCAAGGAAGAAAAAGCAGAACTGATCCGATTGCTACAAGAAAATTACCGCCCCGAAAACCGGGTATACCGTTATAACTTCTTCTACGACAACTGTGCCACCCGACCGCGCGATAAAATAGAGGAAAGCATCATCGGAAAGGTGATTTATCCGTCTGAGTCCCAAGACGGCTCACGCTCCTTCCGTGACATCGTGCATCAATATTGCAAAGGGCACCCGTGGGCCCGCTTCGGCATCGACCTCTGCATCGGAAGCGAAGCAGACCGGCCTATCACGCAGCGTCAAATGATGTTTGCCCCCTTTTATCTGATGGATGCTTTCGCAGGTGCCCAGATTGCCAATGACTCCATTCAGCGTCCGCTCGTATCCGACAAAGCACTGATCGTAGACGCTGTCTCCGATGAAGAAGAAGGCGGCTGGATGCCCACCCCACTGCAATGCTCTCTCCTTCTTTTCATACTTACCGCAGCGGCAACCATTTACAGTCTCCGCAAAAGAACGGGACTGTGGGGAGTTGATCTGGTGTTGTTCGGCACCGCAGGCATCGTAGGTTGTGTGCTGGCTTTTCTGGCACTGTTCTCCGAACACCCCGCTGTCAGCTCCAATTTCCTGTTACTGGTCTTCCATCCGGGACAGCTTCTTTTTCTTCCATACATCATTTATTGTGTCCGAAAAGGGAAGAAATGCTGGTATCTGACATTGAATTTGATCGTTTTAACACTTTTTATAGTGCTTTTTCCACTAATTCCGCAAAGATTTGACTTTGCTGTTGTACCTTTGGCACTCTGTTTGCTGATACGTTCAGCGAGCAATTTGATTTTGACCTCTAAAAAGAAATAATGAAAGGACTACTCACTTCCCTGATTACCGTATTGACCTTCACCGGGCTACAAGCTCAGTCGTTGCCTACTGCCCCTAAACTTGTGGTAGGGCTCACGATTGACCAACTGCGTACGGACTATCTGGAAGCCTTCTCGTCACTCTACGGCGAAAGAGGCTTCAAACGGCTCTGGAAAGAGGGAAGAGTATTCCACAATGCAGAATATACATTCAGCGGCGTAGACCGTGCCTCTGCCATGGCAGCCATCTACAGCGGATCGACCCCTTCCGTCAATGGAATTATCTCGAACCGATGGATGGACGTCTCCACCCTGCGCACTGTCAACAGTACGGACGACCCGGCCTTCATGGGATATTATACCGATCAGACCTGTGCCCCGACGAAATTATTAACCTCTACCATTGCCGACGAGCTGAAAATAGCGACACAAGGCAAAGGTCTCGTATACGCCATCGCCCCTTACTGCGACGCAGCCATCTTCGCTGCCGGACATGCAGGAAACGGAGCATTCTGGATCAACCCCACAACCGGCAAATGGAGCGGAACGACCTATTATGGCGAATTCCCCTGGTGGGCAAGCCAATATAACGACCGCCAAGCCATCGACTCCCGCATCTCCAGTGTCACATGGGAACCTGTTTTTCCACGTGGCATGTACACTTTTCTGCCAGATTGGCGGGATGTGGTATTCAAATATAAATTTGATGACGACCGTAACAATAAGTTCCGCCGCTTCATCACCAGCCCATTCGTCAACGATGAAGTAAACGCCCTCGCCGAAGAAGCAATCGGAAAAGGTTCGGTCGGCATGGATGACATTACTGACTTATTGGCACTTACTTACTATGCCGGCAACTATGCACACAAGTCCGTACAAGAGTGCGCCATGGAAATTCAGGATACGTATGTACGCCTCGACCGCAGCATTGCCAACCTGCTTGACCTGCTCGACAAGAAAGTAGGCCTGCAAAATGTACTTATTTTTGTCACTTCCACCGGATATACGGACAGCGAATCAACCGATTCGGGATTGTACAAAATACCGACCGGAGAGTTCCATCTCAACCGCTGCACCGCATTGCTGAACATGTTTCTGATGGCTACTTACGGAGAAGGGAAATATGTAGAAGCCTATCATGACCAGCAAATATACCTGAACCATAAACTACTGGAACAAAAGCAACTGAACCAGACAGAAGTGCAGGAAAAGTCCGCCGACTTCCTGATGCAGTTCAGTGGAGTAAACGAGGCATATTCCGCCTATCGGCTTCTCCTGGGTTCATGGACTCCGGAAATATACAGAATACGTAACGGCTATCACCGCAAACGTTCCGGCGACCTCGTAATCGATGTATTGCCGGGATGGACCATTGTCAGCGAAAACGGCAATGAAAACAAGGTGGTACGCCACTCCTATATCCCCGCACCGCTGATCTTCATGGGACATTCCGTGAAACCGGCCATTATTCAGACCCCTGTAACCATTGACCATATTGCGCCTACACTGGCTCATTTCATGCGCATCCGGGCTCCCAATGCCTCTTCTTCTGCCCCTATTACCGATCTTCGGTAAAAGATTCCTCACAAAAACCATGCGCAAAACATAAATAAATCAGCATTTTAATGTAACTTTGCGCGGATTTTATAATCACTCTGCACAGCTTGGCAACAGGTTTATGCCGTTCCTCTTTCCCGGAAAGTGAAAAAAATGCCGTGCAGACAATCAAGAAATAATAATAAACTAAATAATATAACATGGGATTTAATGAAATTTTAAGCTCGATTTTCGGAAACAAATCCACGCGAGACATGAAAGAAATCAAGCCCTGGGTAGAAAAGATCAAAGCTGCCTATCCGGAGATTGAAGCACTGGACAACGACGCCCTCCGTGCCAAAACGGAAGAACTCAAAAAATATATCTATGAGTCGGCGGCTAACGAACGCGCAAAAGTGGAAGAACTCAAAGCGAGCGTTGAAAACACAGAACTGGAAGACCGCGAAGACATCTTTGCACAAATAGATAAGATAGAGAAAGAAATTCTCGAAAAATACGAGAAAGCACTGGACGAAGTGTTGCCCGTAGCTTTCTCTATCGTCAAGGCAACTGCCAAACGATTTGCAGAAAACGAAGAAATCGTAGTAACTGCGACTGAATTCGACCGCCATCTGGCTGCTACAAAAGATTTTGTACGTATCGAAGGCGATAAAGCCATCTACCAGAATCACTGGATAGCGGGTGGTAACGATATGACATGGAACATGGTTCATTACGATGTACAGCTGTTCGGTGGTGTCGTTCTGCACAAAGGTAAGATTGCGGAAATGGCAACAGGTGAAGGTAAAACACTGGTAGCTACCCTCCCGGTATTCCTGAACGCATTGACCGGAAACGGCGTGCATGTGGTAACCGTGAACGATTACCTCGCCAAACGTGACTCCGAATGGATGGGCCCGCTTTATATGTTCCACGGCCTCAGCGTAGATTGTATCGACCGCCATCAGCCGAACTCCGATGCTCGTCGACAGGCATATCTGGCTGATATCACATTCGGTACAAACAATGAATTTGGTTTCGACTACCTGCGTGACAACATGGCAATCAGCCCGAAAGACCTTGTACAACGCCCACACAACTATGCCATCGTCGATGAGGTTGACTCCGTATTGATTGACGACGCCCGTACTCCGTTGATTATTTCCGGTCCGGTGCCGAAAGGTGACGACCAACTGTTCGAACAACTTCGCCCGCTGGTAGAACGCTTGGTGGAAGCTCAAAAAGTGCTTGCTACCAAATACCTGTCCGAAGCAAAACGCCTGATCGCCTCCAACGACAAGAAGGAAGTGGAAGAAGGATTCCTTGCTCTTTATCGTAGCCACAAGTGTCTGCCGAAGAACAAGGCATTGATCAAGTTCCTCAGTGAACAAGGTATCAAAGCCGGTATGCTGAAGACCGAAGAGATCTACATGGAGCAGAACAACAAGCGTATGCACGAAGTGACTGAGCCGTTGTACTTCGTCATCGAAGAAAAACTGAACAGTGTAGACCTGACAGATAAAGGTATCGACCTGATCACCGGTAACTCTGAAGACCCGACGCTGTTTGTTCTTCCGGATATTGCCGCACAACTTTCCGAACTGGAAAATCAAAATCTGACCAACGAACAACTGTTGGAAAAGAAAGATGAGCTGCTGACCAACTACGCTATCAAATCGGAACGCGTACATACCATCAACCAGTTGCTGAAGGCTTACACGATGTTCGAAAAAGATGACGAATACGTTGTTATCGACGGACAGGTGAAAATTGTAGACGAACAGACCGGACGTATCATGGAAGGTCGCCGCTACTCCGACGGATTGCACCAGGCAATCGAAGCAAAAGAACGTGTGAAAGTAGAAGCTGCCACACAGACTTTCGCCACGATCACTTTGCAGAACTACTTCCGTATGTATCACAAGCTGTCCGGTATGACCGGTACTGCCGAAACGGAAGCAGGCGAACTCTGGGACATCTACAAGCTGGATGTAGTCGTTATCCCGACTAACCGCCCGATCGCACGTAAAGATATGAATGACCGCGTGTACAAGACCAAACGCGAAAAGTATAAAGCCGTTATCGAAGAAATCGAAAAACTGGTACAGGCAGGACGTCCGGTACTGGTGGGTACGACTTCGGTAGAAATCTCCGAAATGCTGAGCAAAATGCTTACCATGCGTAAGATCGAGCACAGCGTATTGAATGCGAAGCTGCACCAGAAAGAAGCTGAGATCGTAGCAAAAGCCGGTTTCAGTTGCGCAGTAACTATCGCTACCAACATGGCAGGTCGTGGTACCGACATCAAGCTGAGCCCGGAAGTAAAAGCCGCGGGCGGTTTGGCCATTATCGGTACGGAACGTCACGAATCCCGTCGTGTAGACCGCCAGTTGCGTGGTCGTGCAGGACGTCAGGGTGACCCCGGTTCTTCTGTATTCTTCGTGTCACTGGAAGATGACCTGATGCGTCTGTTCTCTTCCGACCGTATTGCCAGCGTAATGGACAAACTCGGTTTCCAGGAAGGCGAAATGATCGAGCACAAGATGATCTCCAACTCTATCGAACGTGCACAGAAGAAGGTGGAAGAAAACAACTTCGGTATCCGTAAACGTCTGTTGGAATACGATGACGTGATGAACAAGCAACGTACCGTTGTTTACACCAAGCGTCGCCACGCTCTGATGGGCGAACGTATCGGTATGGATATCGTAAATATGATCTGGGACCGTTGCGCGAATGCAATCGAGAATAACGACTACGAAGGTTGTCAGATGGAACTGCTCCAGACATTGGCTATGGAAACTCCGTTCACTGAAGAAGAATTCCGCAATGAAAAGAAGGATACTCTGGCAGAAAAGACATTCAACATTGCCATGGAGAACTTCAAACGCAAAACGGAGCGTCTGGCACAAATCGCTAATCCGGTCATCAAGCAAGTATACGAAAACCAGGGACATATGTACGAAAACATTCTGATTCCTATCACAGACGGAAAACGGATGTACAATATCTCTTGTAATCTGAAAGCTGCTTACGAGTCCGAATCAAAAGAAGTGGTGAAATCGTTCGAGAAATCAATCCTGCTGCACGTTATCGACGAAGCATGGAAAGAAAACCTGCGTGAACTCGATGAGTTGAAACACTCTGTACAGAACGCAAGCTACGAACAGAAAGACCCGCTGTTGATCTACAAGCTGGAATCCGTAACGTTGTTTGACGCTATGGTGAACAAGATCAACAACCAGACTATCTCTATTCTGATGCGTGGACAGATCCCTGTACAGGAAGCTCCGGCAGACGAGCAACAGGCCCCACGCCGTGTAGAAGTACGTCAGGCAGCTCCCGAGCAGCGTCAGGATATGAGCAAGTATCGTGAGCAGAAGCAAGATCTGAGCGATCCGAACCAACAGGCTGCTGCCAGTCAGGATACTCGCGAGCAACAAAGACGCGAACCGATCCGTGCGGAAAAGACAGTAGGACGTAATGATCCTTGTCCATGCGGAAGCGGTAAGAAGTATAAAAACTGCCACGGACAGAATGCTTGACAGCAGTCCGGTGTAAGATTATAATCTAAAAGAAAGCCTCAAACGGTTAAAAACTGTTTGAGGCTTTCTTTTATTCATTCAAAATACTACTTTTGCTTAAACTACTAAAGATATCAAGACTATGGCAAAATTCTATTCACTGGCATTGGTTTCTCTGCTATTGTTAGCGCTCGGCAGCTGTCAGAGCCTGGAGCAGATTTCTATTGACTACATGCAGCCCGGAGACATGACTTTTCCTTCTCAGCTCCGCAAAGTGGCTATCGTGAATAACACCAGCACCGAACCGGATAACAAGCTGATCACACAAACCGAAAAGCCTAAGGAAAATGTCCCCGAAATCAGTCATGCCACAGCCTATGCAAATGGCAATGTTAAGATTGCAGCCGAATCACTGGCTGAAGAAATCGCTCATCAGAACTATTTCGATGTAGTGGTGATCTGTGATTCCGCCTTACGGGCTAATGATAAGTTTCCACGCGAAAGTACGTTGAGTCAGGAGGAAGTCCAACAGCTGGCATCAGACTTGGGAGTGGACTGTATCATCGCCATGGAGAACCTGCAATTCAAAGCGACTAAAACGGTGCGTTACATCCGTGATTTTAACTGCTATCTGGGTACAGTGGATGTAAAAGCCTACCCGACGGTCAAAGTATATCTGCCTTCACGCAGCAAACCGATGACTACGCTGCATCCGACCGACAGTATCTTCTGGGAAGAATACGGAGAAACGGTAACAGAAACATTTGCACACATGATTCCGGACGCGCAGATGTTGCGGGAAGCTTCTGAATTTGCAGGAACTATTCCCGTCAAACAACTGCTGCCTCTCTGGAAGACGAGCAAACGATACCTGTACACGGGCGGTTCGGTACAGATGCGTGACGCAGCCATCTTTGTACGCGAAAACTCATGGGACAGAGCCTACGAGCTCTGGAAACAGGTGTACGACGGAACCAAGAAGGACAAAAAAAAGATGAAAGCCGCACTTAACATCGCAGTATATTACGAGATGAAGGACAGCCTCGCACAGGCAGAAGAATGGGCAGTCAAAGCACAGCAACTTGCTCAAAAAGTAGACAAGAAAAACATTGCCGAAAATGCTACGTATGCTACCATCGATGATGTGCCGAATTATTATATGACAACCCTTTATGCAAACGAATTGAAGGAGCGTAACAGCCAATTACCCAAGCTAAAAATGCAAATGGAACGATTTAATGATGATTTTTAAGGAAATCATGCATTGATTATTATTTTTTTTATACCTTTGAGGTAACAAAAAGGAAGAACCTATGAAACTGAGCCAACAATCTCTATCTACCATCGAATCGGCTATCCAAAAGGCAGTCGGCAAATATGTATGTGGCTGCGACCAGACAGCCGTAACCGATATTCATTTACAACCGGACCAAACATCGGGACAACTCACTATTTTTAACGACGATGATGAGGAACTGGCAAATGTGATGATTGAAGAGTGGGCGACTTACGATGGGGATGATTTCATGGAGAATGTGGAGCCAAGCCTGAAAAGTATCCTATGCCGAATGAAAGAGGCGGGCGACTTTGAAAAAATAACGATACTGAAACCGTATTCATTCGTATTGGTAGATGAAGACAAGGAAACTGTTGCCGAATTGTTGTTGGTAGATGACGATACGATACTGGTGGATGATGAATTACTGAAAGGGCTGGACAAAGAGTTGGATGAGTTTCTAAAGAATTTGCTGGAGAAATAAATAATCATAACCATATAAGAATAATCGGAAGTAAACAGGCAATCCCTTTTACTTCCGATTATTTATTTAAAGTTATATGTAAGAGCTCTACAGGAGGCGGCTCATTCAACTGCTGACCGATACACGGTCTTTGCCGTCTCAATCACAGATGGTCCGTTCTTGCCGGATACATCGACAGTTTTACTTTTCTCCGCCCATGCTTTCTCCATGCCATAGAAGTGGATCGGTTCTGCCGTAGATTTATCGAGTTTACCGTCCAGTTCCTGCTGTTTCTGTTCAAAGAAGGTATTCCAACGTTGATAGTACAAGTCTTTCAAAAGGCCACTCCATTCCCGATGGGAATAATCATGCAGACCTCCTTGATTGGCAGCTATACTGTCACCCCAAACGGTGATCAGTGCAGAAGCATTCCATTCATAAAGTTTCTTTTCTTCTTCTGTAGTTCCCAAGGAACGGGCAGCAGATAACCATGAAGATACAGAGAACTCTTTTCGGGTGGACAGTAAACTGTCTTGAGATAATATCAATCCTAAAAATTGTTGTGTCTGCTTTCTGAAGCTATCCTTGTCTTTCCGGTCATAACTTTGGGAGATTTCTTCAAGCAATACATTCGCCTTATCTGCCAGACTCTGACGTACGATGTCCACCAGATCATATTCAAAGTTATTATTTCCTTTATACCGATCTGCGACAGAAAGTAGTAGCTGAGCTGCTTTCGCTGTTGAGTCAGGTGAATAGAATAACTTGGCATATCCCCAGGTTGATGTTCTGTCCAAATGAAATCCCGGACGGGCACATAACAGAGATTCGACTGTACCTTCTCCCTGATAATTCTTCGGAGCATTATAAACAGTATGCTCCAACGCACGCCACGCTTCTGTTACTTCCGGCGACAAATCATCTCCATAACGCGCCTTCAGATATCCTTGCAACCATATGTCCGGTGAGAATCGTTCTTCCCGCCAGGGAAGCTCATACAGCAATTCAAACATCATCGGATTGTTCTCTATTCCTTCCGGGGTAGCTCCTACCCCCCGCAATGTTTTCCCGTTGATATGTGCACAGGCGTTATAATATCCATTCACCAACTGCTCCATCCGTCCGTGCAGACCGACATTACCGCCAAAGTTAAGCAGCATACAATAAAGCCAGTCATGTTTTCCAAAGCCTTTCTCCCGATACCACATCGACTCCGGATCACCCCATTGCGGTAGCTTTTCACTATACAAATCCAGTACCAGCAAATCACCGGAATCGAGCGTGTTGACCATCGCTTCCCGCGGATTCGCCTGCCATGCCTGCATCACCCACACAGCCTCCGGATTCGCTTTCTTCATAGCACCCATAATAGAAGTTCCCGCCTTTGCCAAGTCTACTCCTTCCGTATTTCCTCCTTCATGAAAGGGGTCCATACTGTAATACTTTGCTTTTCCGTACAGTTTCTCCAACTCCTCATAATACATGGCAGCAAATGAATCGAAATGTTCATCTTCCGTAGAAAGAAAAGCCGGACGAGGGAAACCGCACCATTTACCGGGATCGGCAATCTGATATCCCAGTTTCTCTCCGATATTACGGGGGACCATTCCTGCATATCCGGGGAATACCGGTTCAATGCCCAGCTCCCTCATTCGGGCAATGATCTTCTTTTGCAGTGCTTCCTGTTGCCGATACCAACTGTCGGGATTCGGGCCGCCCCATCCTTCCAGATTATTCATCTGCCACCATGCCATAAAGGCAGGACCGGAAATAAACTCATTGATCTCCTCCGTCGTATATCCGATACGCTTCAGCAAATTATACCAGACAACCTCCATCCCTGTTATACTCAAAGGCATATTGATGCCGTGCATCGCCATCCAGTCTATTTCTTTCTCCCAGCGTTCCCAGTCCCAGAAAGCCATGGAGTAGGAATAGGTACAGTAATTCAGGTAATATCGATTCTTCATAGCCGTTGTCTGTCGGATTTTCTTTTGAGGCAGAGGCAGTACTTCCGGCAATTTCTGCGAGGGATTATTCCACGAAAGATGAATACCTGCCACATATTTCAGGTACCAATTCAAGCCTGTAGCCAGTGAGAGATCAGAGTTCCCGGTTATCAGTACTTTGTCATCCTTGGAGTCTATCTCAAAGTAGTCCTTTGCCGGATCGGCTTCATCAATAACCAACCGGAAAAGGATTTGATCTTTCGACGTATTCTCCGTCACACGTGCTGCCAATGAATCGATTGGAGCAGACGTAGATCGGCAACTTGTATACATAACAACAGAACCAAATAATAAAAGTAATAGAAGACGCATGTTCATAGTCATTATTTTTTTAAGGGTCATCAAATGTGTTTGAGCATTTGAACCCCTAAATATATTTCAAATTTCCGATTACTGAAAATAAAATATAGTTCTTTTATACTGATACACATAAAATAACCTCCAATATATGAAAAGTCGGAAAGATATAGCATTGGCTCTAATAAAGAAAGAAGATGTGGCAAACAGTTATTTGCACATCTTCTTTCAATTTGTGTTTCAGTTAATTATTACTCCCATCCCGGATTATTGGGGGCCAGTTCTGGGTTTAATGCGATTTCATTAGTAGGCACCTGATACAGATAATACTTATCTAACCAACCTTTACCTGCTACCAAAGGATCATTATACATATAGATAAAACCTTCTTTCTTTCCTGTTGTATCGGCGTATCCTTTTTCAAGATCAACAAACTGTCCGGAATCGCCAATCTGCTCTTTAGTAGCCCATTGACCATACTGTATCTTATTGATAAACCAAGGTGCTTTTTTCCAACGGCGCACATCGTAGAATCCAAATCCTTCGCCCATCAATTCTACTATGCGCTCGCGACGAATCTCCCACAATACAGGGTCTACGGTCTGGTCGCGCTTCGGATCAAATCCGGCATTTATCTCGGCCACTTTCATATGGGCAACTCCCACCCGATCGCGTAACTTATTGATAGTAAGATCAGCAACAGTCTGATTGAAGCCTTCGGCACCTGTACCACCTTTTTCAAATTTAGCCTCGGCATAATTCAACATCACTTCATCAATCTTGAACAAAGGTACATCTGAGGTCCCTTCATTCTCTTTCGAATTGTCCCATACATTATAGTATCTGTACACATAGTTACCGCTACGGGCTACGAGGAAACCTTGTCCGCCATTGTTGGTGAAGAAGTGAGGCATTCCTTTCAATATAGCAGCAGACCAGTTCATCAATGGGAACACTTTATGTTTACCGGCTTCCCCATTTCCGCCCCCGAAACCTGTGTAACGGGTAATGCCCATGATATCCATAAACTCACGGTCCTTGGGATCAGAAGTATACTCCCAACTGGTATTATCGGCACTTGGGATCACCTTATAAGGGGGAGCTACAGTCTCCAGCAGACGAAGGTCACGATTGCGGAAAGTAGCATTCATACTATTATCCCCGTCCTGCGACCATTCATATTCCGAGCTGTTATGAATCGTTTTACCATCTTTACAAAGATACATGTCGATGATGTGTTGCGGCATTTCCACATTATGGGTGGATGTCCGTTCAACATGCGTCAGTACATAATTTGTCAGTTCTTTTTCTACATATTCCTTATACAGAATGATGCCTTTCATTCCTTTCAGGTCAGATGTCAGCATCTCTCCCCAATCACTGTTCAGTTCGGGATAAGAATCCATCAGTTTCTTGGAATAAGTGATACAAGCATCAAAGTACTTATCTTCGTCCCCCAAAGCATGATATTTACGCCATGTACCTTCAAAAAGGCAGAAACGGGAAAGAAGAGCACGGACAACATGCACATTGATCGTATTTTCACCGTCACCTTCTTCTTTTATATGCTCTTCAGCGTATATCAAATCGTTCAATACATGATCGGCAACTTCTTTGCGAGGTGTACGGGGACCATATGCTATTTCCTTATCCGAATCACCCAGTACACGATCTACCCAAGGCACATCACCAAAACGAGCTATCAGTTCCGAATAATAATAGGCACGGAAAAAATATCCCACCGAACGCCAATGCTCCTTGTCCGCATCCGTCATCCCTGAGTTATCGATATTTGCCAACATGACATTGACCCGATAGACGAAACTGAATGCCCATCCATTGCCCGATGACGAACTGGATACATTCTGAAAAGCATACGGATTACCGTCACCCTGACGACGCATCAGATAACCTGCATAAATATCGCTTGTATAGGATGTGGCACTGGCATAGGCTCCGTTTGTTCCGGGAATACGCAGGATATTAGTATTTGTAAATACTCCATATAATCCCCAGGCATAGGTCTTGAAAGTATTATAATTACTGAACACTGTCTGCTCCGTCAACGAAGTATCCGGATAGCGTTCCATAAAACTATCGTTGCATGAAGTAAATCCGATAGCTGCTGCCGCAAGCATAGTATATATTATTTTTTTCATAACCAATTCTAAATTAAAGAGTAACATTAAAACCAAAAGAAATCGTACGATAGAAAGGATATCCCCAAGACAGGCGTTCCGGGTCATAACCCTTCATCAGCTTAGTAAATGTGTGAAGGTTCTCACAACTTACGAACGCTTTCAAACTCGTTAATGTAATAGGTGCCAACCAGCTCTTCGGAAAATTATAACTCAAAGTCACATTCTTGACACGCAGATAAGAACCATTCATCAGATACTTCGTTTGCGCACGTGTATTGTAACCGGAGTTGTTTCCTTGCCCGTAAATACGGAAATATTCCGCATTCGGATTGGCTGCCGTCCAGTCACCATTGGCAGAATCTACCGGTTTCCAATAATCCAGCTGGTCTTTAAAGAGTGAACCAAACTGTCCGGAATTAAACGGCCAGCGGCGTGCATCACTGATCCATACATCACGTTTACCTACTCCTTGCAGCAAAACACTCAGATCAAATCCTTTGTAATTGACTCCCAGATTTATACCATACTGCAAACGCAAAGAGTTATTACCGATTATCTTGCGGTCTCCCGGATTGTCAAAGGTTCCGTCTCCCGTATCAATACGATTCGTACTCGATTCATCATCACGCAAATTCTGGTACTTGATGTCGCCGGGACGCGGACTTACTCCATCCACTGTCACCACTCCTTCTTTCAATTTCCAGGTATTTGTATCTTCAAAGTCATCGGCTGTATAGTAACCATCCGTTACATAACCCCAGATAGAACCGATTTCATATCCTTCATAATAATTATTCGTGCCATCACTTTTCAGGATAATCTTGGATTCATTATGGTATTTGGTAACGACTGTTTTAGAGTCATAAAGATTGAAGCCTACATTATAGCCCCATGCACCGATTCTATCTCTCCAGGTCAATGACAATTCCCAGCCTTTCGTACGCAAGTCGGCGGTATTCTGCAAAGGTGCGGAAGCACCTACCACTGACGGCAACTCAGCTCCCGGAGCAAGCATATCTTTCGTATCACGGCGATACCAGTCGAAAGTACTTTGCAGACGTCCGTTCAAGGCAGTTATATCAAAACCAAAGTCCAATGTTTCTACCGTTTCCCAAGTAAAACTATCACTGACCAGTCCCGGAGCATTCAAAGTCAGCGGCTTCGCTCCATTCACCAGCCATGCCACATCCTTCTTTTCCACTTGCGACATGGTCGGAACAAATTTATAAGGGTCAATGCCTTGATTACCTATTTGTCCCCAGGTTCCGCGAAGTTTCAGATCGCTTAGCCAGTCACCTGCAACCGGTTTCATAAAGTTCTCGCGGGCAATGTTCCAACCCACAGATACAGAAGGGAAGAAACCGAAACGATTTTTCTTCGGGAATTTAGACGAGCCGTCATAACGACCATTGGTCTCAAACAAATATTTGCCTTTATAATCATAATTAACACGATAGAAAGCACCACGCACGGTATACACGCGATGATCATCTGTAATAACCTTATTCTCACCGGTAGCCGTACTATGTGACGGATACTTCTCGTTAATCATATCATAAGAATAAGTATACAATTTCTTCCAGTCACTGGATTCCTGGTTGAAGCCGCCCATTAATGACAAGTTATGCGTGTCATTCCATGAATATCTATAATTAGCATACAGGTTGATGGCATTATAATCAGTACTTTGGTGAGTCGTCTCCAGAGAAGAAGTAGTGGCAGTCTGTATTTTTGCCAGCTCAACCGTTGTATAATCAATGGAAGCCTTATTCACATTCTGATTACTCCATGTCTTGTCAAATGTATATTCGAATGCCACTTCAAGCCCTTTCAATGGTTTCAATACCGTTTTTGACAGGATACGGGCATTGTCTCTGATTGTATTGTTATCCGTTGCCATTCTCAAAACGTTGGAAGGCGTATTCGTCATCAGGCTGGTGCCGTCAGGCAAAGTCAGGGAACCTTCGGGATATACAACCGGCAAACGCATATCATACAATCCGGTCTTATCCGAAGTTACAGGCATATTCTTGTCACTCTGAGCATAGCGTATATCTACAGACTGAGTCAGCCACGAGGTGATTTCGGCAGAAATATAGGCACTACCCGACAAACGTTTGTAGCGGTCTTTATCGGTGATCAAAATACCTTGCTCGCTATTATAGCCAAGGGACAGACGATAAGCCAGCTTATCAGTACCACCGCTCAATGACACATTATGTGCTTGCAGAAAACCGTAATCATCAAGCATATTGGCATACAGGTCTTTCTCATTCAGGTAATAATTCAATCCTGTTTCCGGGTCTACATATACTCCGTCTCCGGTAGTCTGGAATTTACCCGGATTCTTACGATATTCGGTCAGGTAGTTCATCCAAGTTTTGATATCTTGCCCGGTGTAGTATTTACCGGCATTGAACTCGCCGTCCAGGTAAGCCTGCATCCACTCCAGCCCGTCAGCCTGTTCCGGACGATTGATAGAACTCTGAAAACCAAAATTATTATTATAATTGACATGAAACCCGTCGCCTTTCTTCGCCTTCTTTGTAGTCACAAGTATTACACCGAAAGCGGCACGCGCACCATAGATAGCGGCCGAGGCGGCATCTTTCAACACAGAAACACTTTCGATATCTTCGGGATTCAACATATCGATATCCCCCGGAACATTATCTATCAACACCAACGGACCACCGCCATTGATGGAAGTCGTACCACGAATATTGAATGATTTGCTCTGTCCCGGACCGGCAGCATCATTATTAGGAGTAATCTGAAGTCCCGGCATCGCACCCTGCAAAGCACTCATGGCATTGACAACAGGACGGCTCCCCAGTACATCATCCATCTTTACTTGAGATACCGCGCCGGTCAGGTTCGCTTTCTTCTGTACGCCAAAACCAACTACTACCACTTCGTCCAGACTCTGTGTGTCTTCTTTCAAGACTACCGACAGCGTCTTTCCCGGAGTTACTTTCAGGGACTGTCCTTGATAACCAATATAAGAGATTTCAAGAATGGCGTCTTTTGAACCAACATTCAAGATAAAATTACCGTCCATATCAGTGATCGTGCCATTGGTAGAGCCTTTTTCTATCACACTAGCACCGATTACCGGTTCACCTGCCGCATCCACTACTCGTCCGCTTACTTTTACCTTTTCCTGATGCGCCTGTTCGACAGATGCCAACTCCGTGGACAGAATGATCTTTTTATCTATTACCTTATATTCTACACTCGTATTTTTAAATACTTCGTCAAGAACTTTAAAGATATCATTACGGTTAGCGGAGATTGTCACCAACCGTTTCAAATTTATATGAGCATTGTTGTAGAAGAAACTAAATTCTGTTTGCTTCTCTATCGCTCTTAATAC
Organism: Bacteroides sp. HMSC067B03; assembly: GCF_001811315.1. Classification (NCBI taxonomy): domain Bacteria; kingdom Pseudomonadati; phylum Bacteroidota; class Bacteroidia; order Bacteroidales; family Bacteroidaceae; genus Bacteroides; species Bacteroides sp. HMSC067B03. Next base: position 109,700 of record NZ_KV804482.1, read on the forward strand.
ATCCTCAACTGTCTGATTACGTACATTCATCGTAACCTTTGCAGATTGAGCATAACTATCTGTCGCATTAGTTAATCCGACAAAACAAAATAAGAATAAAATAACCAGTCTCATAGTACGTGGGATTTTTTTCGAGGTTAGCCAAAAAGACTTTACCACCCTTAAAACTTGGATGCTAAAATTGTTTTGCATAATTTTGTATTGATTTAAGTTGAAAATGAGTTAACTATGCTTGTCTGCCAACAAGCATTTTCAATTGATTCATTTTAGTATGGGGAGATCTGCCAAAATCTTCCCATACTTTTTTCTAGGTAAGTTTTGCTTTCATACTATTAAATTGTTAAAGGTTAATCAATAAATTTCTATTATCTCTTTTTTTCTGTCACTTCCATCCTTATCATCATTGATATGTTGCCAACGTATTTTGGAGGATACTTTAAAATATTCCAGGATCTTCTCCAAACGTTGATTTGTAAAGGTTCCCGTAAACGAACTATTCTTCAGTTTTTCGTTCTTAATAACAAATTTCACACTATATCTTTTTTCCAACATCCATAAAGCTTCTTCCAAAGGTGTATTATCAAGAACAACTTCTCCATCTTTCCAAGCCAACTCTGATTTTCCCGAAGTTTTATAAAGGCGGACTTTATCAGTCTCCGAATCATACACCAACTTCTCTCTTGGAGATAAGAACACGTGTTTCACCCCAGCATCTTTCTCGAACATAAAATCTACTTTTCCTTCAATCAAAGTTGTAATAACCTCTGTATTCTGTTCATATGCTTCCACATTGAAACATGTACCCAATACTTCTATCTGTGATTGATGTGTAGTAGAAAGGATAAATTTCTTTTCCGGATCTTTGGCCACTTCAAAGTATGCTTCACCACTCAACGTCACTTTACGGAAATCTCCATTAAAGCGAGAAGGATAAGACAAAGAAGATTCCGAATTTAAATAAACAATTGTACCATCGGGTAATGTCAACGAAGTTGTCATTCCAGGACTGGTCTTAACTTCCATCATCTCCGCTACCTCACCGGTATCCCCTTTCCAGTTCTGCCATATAAATAAGGTAAGAAGCGGAATAAACAGAATTGCAGCAGCACGTTGTGTCCACTCCCACCACACTGTCCTTCTCACTTCACGGTCCGACATTTTTCCCTTTACTTTCAGTAAAGCTTTCTCCGTATCAACTTTCTTCATTACCTGAACCGTGTCCACAGCCAAATAAAGGGCAAAAGTCTGAGTAGCAACTCGTTTATTCTCCTCCGACTCATCTATCCACGCTTCCACTTCCAGACGTTCCTCCTCGCTCAGCCTCCCCTCACAATAACGAGGAAGCAATTCTTCTATTCTATTATTATCTAATTCTTTCATCCTTTATTCTACCTTTTATTATATGACAAGACCAAACCATGACATTCCTAAACGAAAACCTTATTTTTTTCAGAAAATCTTTATTTTATTATAAAAAAGCTATATTTGCAGTAAATTAGAATTTAATAAATGAAGGAAGTACACATAAAGAGGAATGACCCTCAATTATCTGAAATACAGCGTGGAGGCCTAAAAGCCTTTGAAACGCTATTCAGGCAATACTATGCAGTGCTATGTGCCTATGGTCATAAATATGTTGACTTCCACGATGCAGAAGAAATTGTGCAAGACTCCCTTCTATGGATATGGGAAAACCGGGAAAACCTAATTATTGAATCATCATTAAGTTCTTATCTCTTTAAAATGGTACATCACAAGGCTTTAAATAAGCTTGCACACATTGATGCCATCAAACGTGCTGATACGCGTTTCTATGAAGAAATGCAAGAGATGATACAGGATATGGACTTCTATCAAATTAAAGAGCTAACCAAACGTATTGAAGAGGCGGTTACTGCATTACCGGAAAATTACCGGCAAGCATTTGTTATGCATCGTTTCCGGGATATGAGCTACAAAGAAATTGCAGAAACATTGGAAGTGTCTCCAAAGACTGTAGATTATCGTATTCAGCAAGCACTCAAACAATTACGCATCGATTTAAAAGACTATCTGCCATTGCTGCTTCCTTTACTATTTCCTTAATATAAGTGACTTCTTCCAATAAATTGGATTCGTACCTATTAAACCTATACCATCCTTTAACTAAATAGAGAAAAACGGTCTCTTTTTAGGTAAAGTTCTTTTTTGCTCTATCAATTAAAGCTATAAAACAGAAAGTAGTAAATCTGTATTTATCTATAGTACAAGCTGATACAGATCATAAATTCTCAACCATTCTCATCATGATGAGAATTTTTTCTCACCACAGCGAGAACTTTTTCTCATCGCAGTGAGAATCTTTTCTCATTGGATTGAGAATATTGTCTCATCGTAATAAGCTGACCAAAATCTTGGAAGTCTGCAATACATAAAACAAACAATCATAAAGGATAAGAAGACAGATACAATCCTATTCTTGCCGATAAGGCAGCGTAAACCAGAAAGTAGAACCTTTGTTTTCCTCTGATTCAACTCCAATCGTCCCTCCTAAGCGATCGATAATCATCTGACAAATGGAAAGTCCCAAACCTGTTCCCTGAACAAAAGGATTGTATTTCACAAACCTTTCGAATACATGCTTGCATTGCTCTTCCGACATGCCGCAGCCTGTATCCGAGACATAAAAGCAAATTGTATCGGCATCCTTCAGACGATATCCCATTCTGATAGAACCTGTCTGAGTAAATTTAATAGCATTGATGACAAAATTGGAAATCAGTTGTATCAAACGATTCTTATCTGTATAAAGGGTACATTCCGGCAGACGTTCGATAAAAGTAAGAGTGACAGTTTCTTTTTTCAAGCGAAGCCTCATACTCTGTTCAATTTCTTCCATTGTCTGATTGACATCTATCAATGAAGGGCAGAAGTCAAAAGTGCCGGCTTCGATTTTGGACATGTCCAGAATATCATTGATCAGTTGAAGAAGCAAGTCGGTATTTGTTTCGATGATGTCTGCATATTCGCGCATCTCCTTACGATCTTCTATATCCGGCAACATATTCGAGAAGCCGACAATCGCATTCAACGGAGTGCGGATTTCATGACTCATATTAGCCAGAAAGGCGGATTTCAACTGATTCGCCTGCTCCGCCTTTTCCATTGCCTCACTCAGACGAGTGTATGCCTTGCGAAGAATACGTATATAATAGGTGATCGCTGCTATCAAAATAAGAAGGAAAATGGAACAGGAAAGGATTTCAACGCAGTATTGATGAAATATACTTTTAGGTTCGTTGACATAAACAGCTCGTTCGGGATAAAGGTGATAGGGAATATTGTAGGATTCCAGCACCGGATAACAGAGGTAGGCACTCGCCTTTCCTCCTATACTTTCGGGAATGTCCTCCGCCTGTTCTCCATGCAGCACACGGCCAATAATTTCAAGCAAGGAATCGCCGAATGATTCTGCAGAAACGTAATAGCCTCCTGCAAAAGTATTATTGGACAAGTCTTCGGAAGAAAGCAGGAACAAGGGAGAGGACGTAAAATTGGTGATAATCTCCTGAATATGATCAAAAAGATAATTATTATCTTCTTTATTATGCGACTCAAACCATGAATAATAAATAATTCCGGTGTTTGCTTTATAGCTGCGCAAGGTGTCCAGAAGCATTTCTGTTGACAAGTGAATGGTAGAAAGCAATTCTAAAGGCAGGTTTGGGAAATGCTTTTCAACAGCTTCTTTCACGTCTCCGCGGGTTTCTTCACTGATGTAGCGGTCGTCCGAGATAAATGCCAGGCGATCCATATCAGGTATCAGGCTATAGATCAGTTCAACGGTTTCCTTCACATAGTAATGCTGTTTCAGGGTAGTCAGGTTGTAGCCTTTTCTCCACTCTTGGGCGGGGACGCTGTTGGTCTCATTCAACGGGGCATGAGAGAGCAGAATATCCAAGGTAGCAGGCAGGCGGTCACGGGAGTTCGTTATGATCACCGGAACATCTTTCCACAGGTCGTCAAATAAAGGACGGCAGACAATCCAGCCCGGATCGCCAATTATCACAATAGCGGCAGGAGGAAGCGGATATTTCTGACGCAGATGCTCGATGACCGCATTTACCTCCATCGTATCCTGCAAGGCCGGGACAGACAATGATTCCGCTCTGGCGGTTATTCCCTGTTCCTGAAGAACATCGTGCACATACCAATAGAAGTTTTTGGCCCAGGGAAGGTTGAAGTTAATAGAATTCAAAACTAATATTTCTTTATCTGATTTCCCATTATCTGCCAACATAGGGGAAAGGAGTCCTTCGAAAAGAAGAAAGAACGCACCTGTTAAGCATATTCGCAGTAATTGTTTCATTTTGCTGTGTGATTAAAAGTGGAAGCAAAGATAGTATTATTTTTATCTTTTAAAAAGAAAGGCATCCCAAATCTATCGGGATGCCTCTCCATTACATATTTTTATGTATCAGTTCATTATGCCTTTTTTAAAGCTGCGATGCTTTCTTTCAAAGAACTGATGATACTTTCCGCATCGGCCTGCTTCTTACGTTCCATTTCGAGAACGGCTGCAGGGGCATTATTGACAAATTTCTCATTGCTGAGTTTCTTCAATACACCTTGCAGGAATCCTTCCTTATGTTTCAGTTCAGCTTCCATACGGGCGATTTCGGCTTCTACATCAATCATGTTGCCCAATGGCACAGCGTATTCGGTAGTTCCTACCATGAAGGAAGAAGCACCTTCCACCTTGCTCTCTACCACTGTGATAGAAGAAAGGTTACACATCTTCTGGATCACCGCATTGAACTCTGCAACCGGATTTTCACCCAGCACCTGCAAATCAAGCGGTTCTTTCTGAGCTATGTTCTTTTGCAGACGGATGCTGCGGATATTACTGATAACTCCCTTGACAACTTCAAACTGTGCAACGAATGCGGTGTCTACATAAGTATCCATGCTCAATGCACTTACCATCAGACTTTCTCCTTCTTCCGCATTACGTTCGTACATCTGTTGCCACAATTCTTCTGTGATGAACGGCATAAACGGATGAAGCAGATGCAACAGGTTATCGAGGAAGCAGAGAGTAGCGTCATAAGTGGTACGGTCAATTCCCTGTCCGTAAGCCGGTTTAATCATTTCCAGATACCAGGAAGAGAATTCATCCCAGAATAATTTATAAACAGCCATCAATGCTTCGCTCAGACGGTATTTGCTGAACAAGTCCGCTACTTCGGCAGCTACCTCGTTCTGTTTGGATTCAAACCAGTGGACAGCCAGTTTAGCGGCATCCGGAGCCTGAATATTATCGTCAACCGTCCAGCCCTTGATCAGACGGAAGGCGTTCCATATCTTACTGCAGAAGTTACGTCCCTGTTCGCAGAGCGCGTCGTCAAAAAGAATATCGTTTCCGGCGGGAGCTGCCAGCATCATTCCCATACGGACACCGTCAGCACCATATTTGTCGATCAGTTCCAACGGGTCGGGTGAGTTGCCGAGTGACTTGGACATCTTACGTCCCAGTTTGTCGCGAACGATCCCTGTAAAGTAAACGTTCTTGAACGGCATCTTTCCTTCATATTCGTAACCCGCCATGATCATACGTGCCACCCAGAAGAAGATGATATCCGGTCCGGTCACCAGGTCGCTGGTCGGATAGTAATAGCTGATTTCCTCGTTACCCGGATGATTGATTCCGTCAAACAGGGAGATAGGCCACAACCAGGAAGAGAACCAAGTATCCAGACAGTCTTCGTCCTGACGAAGATCATCCATCGTCAAAGCGGCGTTTCCTGTTTTCTCTTTGGCTTTAGCCAGCGCTTCTTCGGGAGTGGCGGCTACCACATAGCCACCTTCCGGCAGGAAGTAAGCAGGAATACGATGTCCCCACCACAACTGGCGGCTGATACACCAGTCTTTGATGTTCTCCATCCAGTGCCGGTATGTATTCTTATATTTGGCAGGATAGAATTTCAACTCATCGTTCATTACCGGAGGCAATGCCATATCGGCAAAATGCTGCATTTTGAGGAACCACTGCATAGACAATTTCGGTTCGATCACTACATTGGTACGCTCTGAGTAACCTACTTTATTTGTGTAGGCTTCTGTCTTTTCGAGCAATCCGGCAGCATCGAGGTCTTTCTCAATCTGCTTGCGGACGTCGAAACGATCCATACCGATATATAACCCGGCAGCTTCGCTCAAAGTCCCGTTATCGTTGAAGATGTCGATGCTGGGCAGATTATACTTTTCACCCAACATATAGTCATTTACGTCATGGGCCGGAGTTACTTTCAGACAACCGGTACCGAACTCAATGTCCACATAATCGTCTTCGATGACAGGGATAACACGGTTTACCAACGGAACGATTACTTTCTTTCCTTTCAGCCATGCGTTCTTGGGGTCGTTGGGGTTGATGCACATTGCCGTATCGCCCATGATTGTTTCGGGGCGGGTCGTTGCTACTACTGCATAGCGGCCTTCCGGATCACCTTCCACCTTATAGCGGAGATAGAACAGTTTTCCGTGCTCTTCCTTGTAGATCACTTCTTCGTCGGAAAGGGCAGTCAACGCTTTCGGGTCCCAGTTTACCATACGGACACCACGGTAAATCAATCCTTTGTTGTACAGGTCTACAAATACTTTCAATACGCTTTTGCTGCGTTCCTCATCCATAGTAAAGGCGGTACGGTCCCAGTCACAGGATGCACCCAATTTGCGGAGTTGCTTCAGGATAATGCCTCCGTGCTCTTCTGTCCAGTCCCAGGCATGTTTCAGGAACTCATCACGGGTCAGGTCTGTCTTCTTGATGCCCTGGGCAGCAAGTTTGTTTACAACTTTTGCTTCGGTAGCGATGGAAGCGTGATCAGTTCCCGGCACCCAGCAGGCATTCTTGCCTTCCATACGGGCACGACGAACCAAAATATCCTGAATGGTATTATTAAGCATGTGTCCCATGTGCAACACACCGGTGACGTTCGGGGGCGGAATGACGATGGTGTAAGGTTCACGACCATCGGGTTTCGAACTGAATAAACGGTGTTCCAGCCAATACTGGTACCACTTTCCCTCCACGTCAGCGGGATTGTACTTACTTGCTAATTCCATGTTTCTTTATGTATATGATAATGTATATTCAAAAAATAACGGCTGCAAAATTAATAATTTTAATTCAAATCTTGCCACCCACAGGATGTTTCTGTGCCCGGAAAGATAATTTATATCCCTCATAAACAGCAATTCCATAAAATAAGGCGGACATCGACACCACATTCTTCACCATGACAGAAAAGATTTCGCCATAATCGACTCCCGCCAGCACTTCGAAAAACGTCATATCATAATCCTTAGCAGCAAAGCCGATGATGGATAAGAAATCACCCAACACACAACTGATCAATGCCAGTACCGCTCCCAAAATACCGAAAACGGGACGTATCCCCTTCCCCTGCCGCATGGCGAAACCGACCAGAAATCCGACTCCGATAGCCATATACCCCATCTGAAGACCTGTAGAAACGGAGATGAGACTCCATGCCACCGCCCCCAAGATACACGCGACGGATGCATACAGCACTCCTTTGGGAAGATTTTCTTCGGCGAGAAGTTCTTCTTCCGTCATTGACACCGGAAAGTCGTCGGGCTTGGGAGGAGCTATCTTCAACAGTTCTTCATCCTTCTCGAAGTTTTCGCATTCTTCGTCAAAGTCAGGAAGCTCTCTGGTACGTTTGCAAACAAGCCCTTTCCCATTCACGAAATCACGTGACACGCAATTCCGGCAATACTTTTCAATTTCTTCTACGGTAGCCATCTTTCGTTTAACAGTTTTTTTGCAAATATAGAGGTATTTTTTCGCGTGACGTTTATTTAATGCATATTTTTGTTGACTAAAATCTGCACGGATGATGAAACGGAAACTGATAATTAGATATATACCCCTGGGAGTACTGCTGCTTCTGGTATGGATGACACAATCGATTCCCGCTTTGGGAAACCTGTATTCACAAACCGTTTATCCTGTCATCTCCCGCGTTTTGTCATTCTTCTCCAACTTATTCCCTTTTGCCATAGGGGATTTATTTATTTTCGGGAGTATCACGGGAGTCATCGTTTATCCATTTTATGCCCGTATCCGCAAGAAACTGCCGTGGAAGAGGATTCTGCTGCGTGACGGAGAATATCTGTTATGGGTTTACGTATGGTTCTACCTCGCGTGGGGGTTAAACTATTCGCAGCCAAACTTTTACCAGCGTACGCATATTCCTTATACAGCTTACACACCGGAGATTTTTCAAGAGTTTGTGGATAACTATATCGACTCACTGAACAGTTCGTTTGTTCCCGTAAAAGGAATCCATGAGGAACAGGTACGTGACGAAGCTGTCAAACTTTACAATCAATTAAGCGACAGCCTGGGAGTACACCGCCCTCCATTTCCCAATCCACGGGTCAAGACGATGATATTCACCCCATTCATATCAATGGTCGGAGTGACGGGAAGCATGGGGCCTTTCTTCTGCGAATTCACTTTAAACGGAGACTTGCTCCCCATCAACTATCCGGCAACGTACACTCACGAACTGGCTCATCTACTGGGAATTTCGAGCGAGGCAGAGGCCAATTTTTATGCCTATCAGGTTTGTACCCGTTCACAAATAAAGGGAATCCGTTTCAGCGGCTACTTCTCGATTCTGAATCATGTACTGGGGAACGCCCGACGGCTGCTGAGTGAAAAAGAATACGCCGATATAATCAACCGTATCCGACCGGAGATTATAGAACTGGCGAAAAAGAATCAGGAATACTGGATGGCTAAATACAGTCCGTTGATCGGTGATGTTCAAAACTGGATATACGACCTCTACCTGAAAGGAAACAAAATAGAAAGCGGAAGAAAAAACTATTCGGAAGTGATCGGGCTGTTGATTTCGTATCAAGTATGGAAAGCGAAAACCGCATCAGACCAATAAAAAGACTTTTATTAACTCCCTTGCTTTTGTTTTCGTACCGATTAAGGCTATAAAAGACAAGGAAGCATTATCTTTGCAACATTATTTATAAAAAAATCAAAGGAATGATACATACAAGAGAAGAACAGATGGAAGCCTTCGGCCGCTTTCTGGACATCCTCGATGAGCTTCGGGTCAAATGTCCGTGGGACCGCAAGCAGACGAACGAAAGTCTGCGCCCCAACACTATAGAAGAGACTTACGAACTTTGTGATGCCTTGATGAGGGATGACAAAAAAGATATTTGCAAGGAGTTGGGAGATGTGCTGCTGCACGTAGCATTCTATGCAAAGATCGGTTCGGAGACAGGTGACTTCGACATTAAAGATGTCTGTGACAAGTTGTGCGACAAACTGATTTTCCGCCATCCTCACGTATTCGGAGAAGTAAAAGCTGAGACTGCCGGACAGGTATCCGAAAACTGGGAACAGCTGAAACTGAAAGAAAAAGACGGAAACAAAAGTGTATTAAGCGGTGTTCCAGCTGCACTCCCTTCACTCATCAAGGCTTACCGCATTCAGGACAAAGCCCGCAATGTAGGTTTCGACTGGGAAGAACGGGAACAGGTATGGGATAAGGTAAAAGAAGAAATCGGAGAATTCCAGGCAGAAGTAGCCAATATGGACAAAGAGAAAGCAGAAGCCGAATTCGGCGACGTCATGTTCAGCCTCATCAATGCGGCACGCCTCTACAAAATCAATCCGGACAATGCTTTGGAACTAACCAATCAAAAGTTCATCCGCCGTTTCAACTACCTGGAGGAACATACGATTAAAGAAGGGAAAAACCTGAAAGATATGTCTCTTGAGGAGATGGACGCTATTTGGAACGAAGCTAAGAAAAAAGGACTGTAACCCCATCCTCCTTCCTTATGAAACGGATATAATACGTGTCCAAACTCTGTTATTCCCACTTCCAGCAGTCTATTCTTTTAGTAAAACAACAAAGGTAAGCTAACAATTCATCCGGAAACAAAAATCAGAGGCTCTATCCGCATAGAATAGAGCCTCTGATTTACTCTGACAGAGCGTCTGTTTCATCCCAACAGAGCCTCCGTTTTATTTCTTTCTTTTCGGGTCATTTCCTCCGTCATTGCGGTTCATGCCTTTCAGCATTTCCCGATGGAAACGCATCTCCGCACGTTGAACGAGGTATATCTTCTTGTTGGAAAGTATCTTTTTAAACCGGTCCAGATAAGACTTATCAAGACGGTCGGCAGCGATACGGTTGTCACATACCTTTGCTACAATTTCTTCGTACTGGGCTTCTGTTGTTTTATCGTCTTTACCTTGACGCATCAAACTCCACGATTCATCGTTCAGTTTCTTCTTCTTCTCCTGCAGTTCAAAATAAACCGGGAAGAATTTGGCAGCCTCTTCCTTTGTTAATCCGGCCTGCCCAATAATAAACGCTTTCTGTTTATTCCGGAATTCCTCACGGGACAAATGCTGGTCACATCCATCGGCAGCCCAAAGAACAGGCATAAAGCCACATAACAAAACGATTAAAGTGATTAGTTTTCTCATTTTCTATTATTCAATCTGTTTTAATAAATCATTCTACACTCGCGTCACTCAGATAGACGTATAACGAATAATCATCCAACATCGCACGGTCCAACGCTACATCAATCATCTCGTCGGATACTTGTTCCGTATCCGTCTCCATAGCCGTTACTGCCACCGTTATATCATCTGCTGCCGGTTTATGGTCTGACGACGCCACCCGGATAATCAGGGCAGCTCCTACAAACATAGCCGCCATATAGAATAATGGTTTCAATCTCGTCCATGTCGAAACAGGCTCTTCCTTGAAAACGACTTTCTCTTTTTCAGGAAGTTTGTTCATCACCTCTGAAGTCAGATTTTCAAAGTAACCGTCGGGCACTTTGAAGGAATGCTCCTTTCCGATTTTCTTCAATAGGGTATCTTCTTCTTTCATACGTTTTTCTCCTCTCTTTTGATTAGACAATGTCTGCTTTAAAAGGTTTAATCTACTTCTTCCAAAAACTTCTCTATTTTCTTCACGGCATGGTGATAGGAGGCTTTCAGGGCTCCGACCGAAGTCCCGAAGATCTCTGACATATCCTCGTACTTCATTTCCTGATAATACTTCAGGTTGAACACCATCCGCTGTTTCTCGGGCAAAGTCAGCAATGCTTTCTGCAATAGCATCTGCACCTGGTCGCCCGAATAGTACGGATCACTCTCCAGCTTCTGCACAACTACTGCCTCGGGGTCGTCAATAGCCACCATCGTTGTAGCACGCTGCCTGTTCAGAAAAGTAAGACATTCATTCAGCGCGATACGGTAGAGCCACGTAGACAGCTTCGCCTCGGCACGGAAATAATCAATATTCGTCCATGCCTTAATGAAGGTATTTTGCAGAAGATCGTTCGCATCTTCATGCGATAGTACCATCCGGCGGATTTGCCAGTATAACTGCTCGCTGTATTGCGCCACAATCAACTCAAATCCTTTCCGCTGCGTACTCTCCTCCTGAAGGAGTTTCAGAACTTCACGTTCGTTATAAGGGGTCATAATCTCTCGTATCTGTATGTTTATTTATGGTTTTTCTTTTACTTCTCATGTACCGCTCCTCCTTCGAGTTCAATACACATATTTTCTCTTGCTAAAATTGTTTGGGGAAAGATGGCCGCTGCTTCATTCAACAACACAGTTTCATCCTCATAGCGTGCGGAAAAATGTCCGATTACTAATTGTTTCACTTCGGCATTCAATGCCATCTGTGCAGCTTGCGCAGCCGTTGTATGGTGGGTTTCCTTCGCCCGTGCCTGCTCAGTCTGCGCAAAAGTTGCTTCGTGAAAAAGAAGGTCTACCCCCTTTATCTGATCCACAATCTCAGGTCGGTAAATTGTGTCGGAGCAATACGCATATTTTCGTGCGGGAGCAGACGGACGGGTCAAGCGGTGATTCGGAATGACTTCTCCTTCGGGAGTCACAAAATCAGCTCCGTTTTTAATTCGGTTCAGTTCGTAGACAGGTACCTTGTAGAAGTCTACCATATCTCTGATTATATGATTGGGACGTTGCTTTTCCTCAAAAAGAAAGCCGCAACAAGGAATGCGGTGCTTCAGAGGGATGGTAGTCACACTCACCGAACGGTCGTCATAAATCAGTGCCGGTTGCTTTGTCTCAAACTCATGAAAAAAGACTTTATAGGCCAGTGTTTTGCAAAAGAAAGAGAGTAATGGGGCAAACAGTTCTTCCAGTCCTTTAGGTGAATGAATATGTAAATCTGCCGTTCGTCCCAACAGTCCGAAGGTAGAGATCAGTCCCGGCAAACCAAAACAATGATCGCCATGAAGATGAGAAATAAAGATATGATTCAGACGGGAAAACTTCAGGCGAGAACGGCGCAACTGCATCTGAGCCCCTTCCCCACAGTCAATCATAAAAAGCTTTTCACGCAAGTTCACAACCTGCGATGTCGCAAAATGGCGAGTGGTGGGCAAAGCAGAACCGCATCCAAGTATATGTAGTTCAAATTTCTCCATAGCGGCACAAATGTACACAAGTTTTTTGATATTTGCGCTATCATGGGGCAAACAAAAAAAAGCGCCCCGATCACCGGAGCGCTTTTCCATTATATAGAAATAAGAATTATTTCTTTCCTTCCAACTGTTCCTTCAAAGCAGCCAAAGCGTCGATGTCGCCCAGCGTAGTTGAAGCAGCCTGGTTCTGGATCATCGGAGCATCTTCTCTCTTGTTAGAAGACTTCTTAGCACCAGAAGCAGCTTTCTTTTCTGCTCTTTCTTCAGCCTTAGCTACATCTTCGAAGATACGGCTGTGAGACAGGATGATTCTCTTAGCGTCTTTGTTGAACTCGATTACTTTGAATTCAAGTTTCTCATCCAACTGAGCTTGTGAACCGTCTTCTTTTACAAGGTGTTTCGGAGTTGCGAAACCTTCTACACCGTAAGGAAGAGCTACAACAGCACCCTTATCCAACATTTCGATGATAGTACCTTCGTGTACAGAGCCTACAGTGAATACTGTTTCGAATACATCCCAAGGATTTTCTTCGAGTTGTTTGTGACCCAAGCTCAAACGACGGTTTTCTTTGTCGATTTCCAGTACCTGAACTTCGATGTCAGCACCGATCTGAGTAAATTCTGACGGGTGTTTCACTTTCTTAGTCCAAGAAAGGTCAGAGATGTGGATCAAGCCGTCAACACCTTCTTCGATTTCTACGAATACACCGAAGTTAGTGAAGTTACGTACTTTTGCAGTATGCTTGGAACCTACAGGATACTTCTCTTCGATCGTTTCCCATGGATCTTGTTTCAGTTGTTTGATACCCAAAGACATCTTACGTTCTTCGCGGTCCAAAGTCAAGACTACAGCTTCTACTTCGTCGCCCACCTTCATGAAGTCCTGAGCAGAACGCAGGTGCTGGCTCCAAGACATTTCTGATACGTGGATCAGACCTTCTACGCCTGGAGCAATTTCGATGAATGCACCGTAGTCAGCCATCACAACAACTTTACCTTTCACCTTGTCACCTACCTTCAAGTCAGTGTCAAGTGCATCCCATGGGTGCGGAGTCAATTGCTTCAAGCCAAGAGCGATACGTTTCTTTTCGTCATCGAAGTCAAGGATAACAACGTTGAGCTTCTGATCCAGTTCAACCACTTCTTTCGGATCGCTAACGCGGCCCCAAGAAAGGTCTGTGATGTGGATCAAACCGTCTACGCCACCCAAGTCGATGAACACACCGTAAGAGGTGATATTCTTAACAGTTCCTTCAAGAACCTGTCCTTTTTCGAGCTTGCCGATAATTTCTTTCTTCTGTTGTTCCAGTTCAGCTTCGATAAGAGCTTTGTGAGATACAACAACGTTTTTGAATTCCTGGTTGATCTTAACCACTTTGAATTCCATTGTTTTGCCAACGAATACATCATAGTCACGGATCGGTTTAACGTCGATCTGAGAACCCGGCAAGAATGCTTCGATTCCGAATACGTCTACGATCATACCACCCTTTGTGCGGCACTTGATGAATCCCTTGATAATTTCTTCATTTTCCAGAGCAGCGTTAACGCGATCCCAAGAACGAGTAGCGCGGGCTTTTCTGTGTGACAGAACGAGTTGTCCTTTTTTGTCTTCCTGGTTTTCGATGTATACTTCTACAGTATCACCCACCTTCAGGTCCGGATTGTAACGGAACTCATTCAAAGGAATGATACCGTCTGATTTGTAACCGATGTTCACAACTACTTCACGCTTGTTCATTGCGATTACGGTTCCGTCAACAACCTCACGGTCGTTCACCTTGTTAAGCGTACCGTCGTAAGCTTTTTCAAGTTCTTCGTGGCTTGCGCTTGTTACAGCTTCACCGTTTTCATAAGCATCCCAGTTGAAGTCTTCAATAGGAGCTACGTTCTTTAAGTTTTCCATTAATAAATAAATTGTTTAATACTTTAATTGAATAAGACATTATATTATCTATAAATCGGGCGCAAAGGTAGAAATATTTTCTTGACCGACAAAAGAATAGCAAAAGAAAAGAGGAACATATTCGTATTTTTTGTAATATTGCAAATCTAACATTATATTACTACGGACATGAACGGAACATTGGACAAAATCAAGGTGCAGTTTGATTATCTGCCACTTATAAACTTCGCGATGCAGCAAAATAAAGTATCGGTCATCCACCGGCTTTCGATTGAAAACATGACGTCCGAGCCATTCAGAGACATTCAGGTGCTAATAACTGCCGAACCCGACTTCGGCAATATCACCCCTGTGGCTGTAGAAGCAATTCCTGCCAATGATTCCGTGTGCCTGCAGTCATTCAGCCTTCTCCTGTCCGCCAATTATTTCGCCCAACTGACCGAGCGTATGTCCGGAAGCCTGAAAATAGAAATCCGCTCCGAAGCGGAACTGATCTTTACCCAGACATATCCTATCGACATACTGGCATACGACCAATGGGGCGGAATCAATATATTCCCTGAAATGCTGGCTGCATTCATCACGCCCAATCATGCCGTGCTTGCTCCTGTTATCAAAAGGGCCGCCGCCATTCTGGAACAATGGACCGGAACACCGTCGCTGGACGAATATCAAAGCCGTAACCCGGACCGTGTGAGAAAGCAAATGGCAGCTATCTACACCGCCCTCACCGAACAGCAGATTATCTACAGTACTGTTCCTGCCAGTTTCGAAGAACACGGGCAGCGTGTCCGCCTGACAGATTCCATACTGGCACAAAAGCTCGGAACCTGTCTCGACATGGCATTGCTATACGCTTCCTGTCTCGAATCCATAGGACTGAATGCTCTCATCGTCATCACCAAAGGACATGCTTTTGCTGGTGGCTGGCTGGTGCCGGAAACCTTTCCGGACGCTACCATCGATGATGTATCTTTACTGACTAAACGGACAGCCGAAGGAATCTATGACATCACTCTGGTAGAAACCACCTGCATGAGTATGGGGTACAATACCGGTTTCGACAATGCTGTGAAAAGTGCCGACGGCAAACTAAGCGATTCGGGAAATTTCATCCTTGCAATCGATGTCAGAAGAGCCAGACATTCGGGAATCCGCCCTATCCCCCAGCGGGTGTTAAACGGACAAATCTGGGAAATAAAAGAAGAAAAGGAAGAGAATTTTTATAGGAATACAACGCATGCTACCCCGCAAAGCGTGAATCCGTATGACTTGTCGGGCAGCGAAACCCAACCGGTTCTCACCAAGCAACTGCTTTGGGAAAGAAGTCTACTGGATCTAAGTTTGCGCAACAACTTGCTGAACATCCGGATTACCAAAAACACGCTTCAGCTGATTCCGGCAAACCTTGCCTGTCTGGAAGATGCGTTAGCGGAAGGGGATGAATTTCGTATCCTCCACCGTCCAGCCGAATGGGAAAATCCGGTAATGGAATTTGGCATCTACTCATCCATACCGGCATCTGATCCGATTACCGATTTTGTAAATTCGGAGCTTTCACAGAAAAGGTTACGTTTTTATTTACCGGAGAATGATTTAGGTAAGGCACTGACCCACCTGTACCGTTCGTCCCGTACCTCTATCGAAGAGAACGGGGCCAACACGCTTTACCTGGCTCTCGGTCTTCTGAAATGGTACGAAACTCCCTCCAGCGAACGTCCCCGCTATGCACCGATATTGCTGCTGCCGGTTGAAATCATTCGCAAGTCAGCCGCCAAAGGGTATGTGATTCGTTCGCGGGAAGAGGAAACGATGATGAACATTACCTTATTGGAAATGCTTCGCCAAAACTTCGGTATCTCCGTGCCGGGACTCGATCCGCTTCCGGCTGACGAAAGTGGAGTCAACGTCAAGCTGATTTACTCCATCATCCGGCATTGCATCAAGAATCAGCGTAAATGGGATGTGGAAGAACAGGCTATTCTGGGTATCTTCTCGTTCAACAAGTTCATCATGTGGAACGACATCCACAACAATGCTCCCAAACTGGTCCAAAACAAAATCGTCTCCAGCCTCATCAACGGAAAGATCGAATGGGATGCAGTCACGGAGGAGATGGATGCCACCTACTTGGACCGACAGTTATCTCCGGCAGATATCGTACTGCCCATCATTGCCGATTCGTCTCAGCTGGAAGCAATCTACGAGGCTGTACACGACAAGACTTTTATCCTGCACGGACCTCCGGGAACCGGAAAGTCCCAGACAATCACGAACATTATCGCCAATGCACTTTATAAAGGGAAGCGCGTATTGTTTGTTGCCGAAAAGATGGCAGCCCTCTCCGTCGTCCAAAACAGGCTGGCAGCCATAGGACTTGCCCCGTTCTGTCTGGAAATTCACTCCAACAAGACGAAGAAGTCCACCGTTATCTCGCAACTCAAAGCAACAAGTGAAATCATCCGGCAAACCGCTCCCGAAGAGTTCCGGAAAGAGGCCGAACGTCTGCTTCTGTTACGGACAGAACTCAATAAGTATATCGAAGCCTTACACAAGGAATATCCTTTCGGACTTTCGCTGTATGATGCTATCATCCATTACCAGTCCATAGATACCGAGCCTTACTTCCATATTCCATTATCTTATCTGAATACATTGGATAAAGATAAATTCTCACATTGGGAAGATGCCGTCGAGTCTTTGGTAAGAACTGCCAATGCCTGCGGACACCCGTATCTTCATCCGCTGACAGGAATCACTATTCACGAATATTCGTCTGCCCTCAAAGAAGAAGCGGCACAAACGCTCACGACTTTCATCGGCTTGCTGACTGCCATACAATTGAAACTATCTGTCTTTTCCGTTTTACTGAAAGACACGGATATTCATCCTACCCGCAAGGATTTCGAAATAATCGCCGCCATTATCCGAAAGATACTCGATATTCCGGAACTCACGCCCGAACTGCTGACCACTCCTTTATTGAATGAAACACTGGAAGAGTACCGGAAAGTCGCGGAACACGGCAAGAAACGCGACGAAGTCAAAGCAGCAATAGAAAACGGATTCACCAAAGAGATCCTAAAAATAAATGCCGGTCCTATGTTGGCCGAATGGAATCGTGTATCCGCCCAATGGTTCCTCCCTAGATATTTCGGACAAAGGAAGATTATCAAGGAGCTTCGTGCGTATGCTCTGAGGCCGGTAAAGCCGGAGGCCGTCAACCCTCTGCTCCATCAGGTCATCCGTTATCGGGAGGAACTGGAATTTACAGACAAATACGTCGCCAAGCTACCTTCCCTGTTCGGAAGATTCGGGAGAGACGAAGAATGGGAAACGATCAATCAGATTATCTGTGAAATGTCTTCCCTCCATTCCCTGTTGCTAAGTTATTCGAAAGATGTGGCAAAAACATCCCGGATCAAACAGAACTTAGCGTTGCAACTGACGGAAGGTATCCGGACATTCAAAGATATTCATTCCCATTCCCTCAATGAATTGTATCAGCTGTCCGAAGCGCTTACAGCCACCGAGCAACAGCTCTCCGGCACTTTGGGTATAGCCGCAGAGTCACTTTACGCAAACTCTGCCGACTGGACAAACATCGCTTTGCAGAAAGCCGGAACATGGAAAGAGAATCTGGATAAACTCAAAGACTGGTATCAATGGCAGCAAGCTTCAGGCAAACTGAACGAACTGGGCCTCGGATTCATCGCAGAAAAGTATAAGGAAAAGAATATCCCTACAAACCTGCTCCTGAGTGGCTTCCGCAAAAGTTTCTACCAAACCGCCACTCGCTATATCATTGGCAAAGAACCGACACTGGAATTATTCAACGGCAAGATATTCAACGATATTATAGCCAAATACAAACAAGTATCCGCCAACTTTGAGAACATTACCAAGAAGGAGTTGTTTGCCAAACTGGCGTCCAACATTCCATCCTTTACCCACGAAGCTATCCAGAGCTCAGAGGTCGGAATATTGCAAAAGAACATACGCAACAATGCGCGCGGCATATCCATCCGGAAACTATTCGACCAGATTCCGACCTTATTGCCACGTATGTGTCCCTGCATGTTGATGAGTCCCATATCTGTTGCCCAATATATTGACACCGACGCGGAAAAGTTCGATCTGATCGTCTTCGACGAAGCTTCACAGATGCCGACTTACGAAGCAGTAGGCGCCATCGCCCGGGGAAAGAATGTGGTCATCGTAGGCGACCCCAAGCAGATGCCGCCCACCAGCTTCTTCTCCGTCAATACCGTTGACGAAGACAATATCGAGATGGAGGATCTGGAAAGTATTCTTGACGACTGCCTCGCCCTGTCAATCCCTTCCAAATACCTGCTGTGGCATTATCGGAGCAAACACGAAAGCCTGATTGCTTTCAGTAACTCCGAATACTACGACAATAAACTTATGACTTTCCCGTCTCCGGACAATATCGAGTCGAAAGTAAGAAGGATTGCTGTCGACGGTTATTATGACAAAGGAAAATCACGCCAGAACCAAGCGGAAGCACAAGCCGTAGTAGACGAAATAGCAAGGAGGCTAAGAAGCGAAGAGTTAAGAAAGAAGAGTATAGGCGTAGTCACTTTCAGCGTAGTCCAGCAGGCATTGATTGAAGATTTATTATCCGATCTCTTCATCTTCCACCCCGAACTGGAAACCTTTGCACTGGAATGTGAAGAGCCTCTGTTTATCAAAAACCTCGAAAATGTGCAGGGAGACGAACGGGATGTAATACTGTTCTCTGTCGGTTATGGCCCGGATGCCGAAGGGCGCGTCAGCATGAACTTCGGTCCGTTGAACCGGGCGGGAGGTGAAAGACGACTGAACGTAGCCGTCTCCCGTGCCCGATATGAAATGATCATCTTCTCCACACTGAGATCGGATATGATTGATTTAAACCGGACCTCCTCCATCGGAGTAGCCGGACTAAAACGTTTTCTTGAATATGCGGAGAAAGGGATGAAACACCCGCTGAATACCTCCAGCAATATCTATCTCCCGGATGAAGAGACTTCCATCGAGAAGATTATTGCCGACAAGCTGCGTTCTTTAGGATATACCGTACATACGGATATAGGTTGCTCCGGATATAAGATCGATATAGGTATTGTCGATCCTCAAAATCCGTCCAGTTACCGGTTAGGTATCATTTGTGACGGAAAGAACTACAAACGTACCAAAACAGCGCGCGACCGGGAAATTGTTCAAAACAATGTACTGAAAGCGCTTGGATGGGACATCTGCCGTATATGGACGATGGACTGGTGGGAAAAACCAGATGAAGTAATTGCAACCCTACGAAGAAGAATCTCACAGCATGCGGACAGCAATCAGGAGAACGAAGAAGAAACTGTCCGGACGGAAGAACAAAAAGACACGGCGAAACCGGAGATTCTCAAAGCGGCATATCCTGCCATCTCCAAAAAACAACTCGCATTCAGTCTTGCCGCCGCCATCAAAGAAGACAGATACAAAAAACGAAAAGTTGTGTATCAGGAAACTGAATTAACCGCAGGGCAATACCAGGCAACAGATTTCTTTTTTGAAAGAAGTATCCCTATACTCCTCTCTCAAATCAAAAGAATCATGGAAAACGAAGCCCCGATCAGCCAATCCCTGATCTGCCAAAAGATAAACGCTGCATGGGGAATATCACGCATGTCCCAAACCGGTTCTCACCTGGATGCCCTTATACGCAGGCTGAACTTTTACCGTAGCAGACATAACGGGATCGACTTCCTGTGGCTGGACGAAGCACAATACCGAACTTATTCACAGTTTCGTACCGATTCCAATCGTGCAGCTACAGACCTGCCCCCGGAAGAAATCGCAAATGCAGTGAAATACGTACTGACCGACTCCGTCAGCCTGCCCCTTCCGGACCTGGCCAAAGCCTGTGCCAAACTATTCGGATTCCCCCGTATGGGATCAAACATCGAAGCATCCATGCAAAGAGGCATTCAGGAGGCAGTGAAAAGAAAGTACGCTAAAGTGGAAAGCGGACGGATAACAATCATCGGTTAAGACAGCACAGCATGTGAAACACAACCGATCGTCACCATCTGTCAATCCCCCTTTTGCAAGCGTTTCAAAGCAGCAATAGAATCGGATACATAAGTATTGTCCGGTTCTATGGAACGCCAATAGCAAAGCGTTCCTATCAACCGCTTCAGATAGGCAGGATCATGAGAGCCGATTCTTCGCTGATGTTCTACCAGCCCTTTTGTCAGAATGAAATAGACATTCTTGCGAATCTCCCGTTTTCTGGCTTTAGGGATGGTCAGCTTCACACCCGAACTGACAGAGATACCTGTGATAATCTTCCTGTCATACTCATTCAGGAAACGGGTTTTCTCGTGATTCGGCTCAAACTTCTCTTCCCTGATGATTTCTTTGACCCGGACAAGCACCTGTTCTTTCGGAAAAACATCGCCCGAAAAGGTAAGGTCGTCGGCATAGCGAGTATAAGCCAGCCCGAATTCCTCTGCCATCGCCGCCAGTTTCCGATCCATCTCATAAGCAATGATATTACTCAATGCCGGACTGGTGGACGCTCCTTGCGGCAGATGCCGGCGCCTGCAACACAACTCACCCAACACCTTCGATATATTCTTAGGATAACCTATATTTTCGAAGGTTTGCTTCACCCTCGGACTGCGTATAGAAAGAAAGAAATCGTGAATATCCGTCTTCAGGACACATCGTTTCCCCAGATGGGGGCGGACATTATCGACAATGGAATGCTGACGCCGGAATCCGGTAGCGACGGGATGCACATTGACGGGCAGCAATATACGGTGATAAATAGTATCCTGAATAGATTTCAGTTCTTTGTCCGGAGCAGAGATCATACGGTATCCCCCTTTCCGCTTTCTTATCCAGAATTCCCGATAATGGGAAGAGACATCTTGCAGTATTTCCTTCAATCTCACCGCCTCTACTCCCAGCAAACCGGCACACCACACCACCGCCTCTTCATCAAATACAGGATACGTTCTCGCTTTAGGAGTGGTTACTCCCAAAGCATGCCTGAGCCATGCACCATGTTTCCATTTGTTTCCGGCAGTTTCTTCGTTTGCAGTATCACCGCTGCCTGTTGCTTTCCATCTCTTGTATCCTTCCTGTTTCCGGCTCGAAGAAATCATTTTATAAACCAGAAAACCGGTCACAATCAGTATCGTAATTAGAAGTCCGTCCATCTTGTTGCTGCATATATAAAAAGGAGAGGAAGAGGATGAGATTTTACTAAAATAAATAGAGGTATTTATACCAGAGATTTATTTTCCAGGAAAATACCTGTGCCTGCGAGGCGACTACACCTCTTTTCTGCTAAATTTTTCCTCATCCTCTTCCTTACAAAGATATGTATTTTCTGCACACTATGCAATAGTTGAGAGGAAAAACTATCGGTTGAACAACTCGAAAGTAAATTTACATCCTATCCCGCTGAATTTCCAGTTTTCACTGCTGACGAAAACTCCCACATCAAAGATATGCGTACCGATACCATACCCCAATTCCAGATAGGGCTGGAGATGCGGCATAGACAGTGCACTGATATAAAGACGTTCGTTCTGCACATAGCGGGTATATTTCATCAGATGGCGGAGAATCAGAAAAGGGGCTTCATAAGTGAAGTGTCCGCGTACGTAACGGCGGGAGGAGTTATACCAACGTCCGTCGAGCACCTGAAACACACCGCCGATTTCATCATTCCACCCGACAGGAAGGTTGTGCCGGGCAAAATTGGCAAAGTCGACAAAATACAGTTCATCCTGATTGGTGAATGCTCCGAATCCGAAACGGTAATAAATATTTCGCATCAATCCCAGCTGAATCTTATGTTGAAGGTCGAACTCCACCCGTTCATACTCTCCGGTACTCTTGAATACTCCCTCTATTCCCCGTTCGTAATCTACCGAAAATGTCGGATAGTCAGAACGCAGATTGATTTTACGTTTTCCGTTCATATAGTAATAAAGCGCCGGAGTCCATTCTACACGGATGCGCGGGGCGAAACTGATATAGGTATTTCTGAACCGTTCCATAAATTCCGGAGGAGGCATCGGATAGTCTCCCGTAATCACGAAGCGGGACTTCTCGACGGCTGTTCTCTTATGTGCCGAAAAACCGAGACTGATATCCAGTCCGTTGATTATTTCAAAACTATGACGGAAGTTGAAATACAAGTCTTTGAAATAGTCCAGATGAATGAGGTCGAAATTAAAAATACTATCCGGCATCGCTTTCAGTTCATCCAGCATCTTACTGCTATAGATGCGGTTACCATTACCTACACTCAGCCGGAAGAAGCCCCGCTTCTGCGGCCAGTATTCGAAGTCGGCATTCAACGACCAGTAGAATTCTTTCCGTGTAAAGTTATAACCCAGCTTGGGCACGATACGGAGCCACTTGTCTCCTCTGAAAATCCGGTTGTAACGGAAGTCTTGCCGGTAAGATAATCCATTGCTTCCGCTATAACTGAACAACAGCGGATTGATAAACGGTGAGAAACGGACACTCCCGATATTGGACAGATTGAATTTATAATCTTCCACCATCAGGTCCCCCATTGTTCCCCAGAAAGCCTGACTCTTGGATTTCCGCTGTACCGACACGGTATCGCGTCTGTACATATAGTCTTTATAAAGTTGCTTTTCGCCCTCACTCAAAGGGATGGGACGCAACACTCCGAATGTAGAAGCATCTGTCTTATAAGCATTTGTATCGCATTGCAGGGAAAACGACTCCGACAGATTATACTTCTTCTTTTCTTTCTTCCGTACTTTTCTTTCTTTCAGTTCGATAGATTTATAGTCCAGCGAAGCGGTATAGTTGCCGTCTACCTTGTTTCCCAGAAACTTAAAAAGGGCTTCGACATCATAACGCACCGGAAGAAACTCGTCTTTCTTTCCCACTTCCCCCATCTTGATCCAACAAGTGAACGTGATCAGTTCCGACCGTCCCGAAAAGCGTATTTCCCGCACGCTCCATACATTGCTGCTGACAATCATATAGCCGCCCACCAGCTGATCGCTCTTGGTACGGGGAATGAAGCGTATCCGGTAATCGAGATTATTAGGGTCACCCATCACGCTGTCAATCCGGTATTTATAATACTTCTTTCCGTTTTTGGCAAGCGGTGACAGCAAGCGTTCATCGTTGAGGAGGGAGGACGAATAGATATTGACATTAAAATATTCGAGCAGTCCCGGCAAGCCCCTGTTCCCTCTCACGGTACCTTGCGACGCCTTTACTTTCTGATCATAGATATTGGGGGCTGTATAATGCAGGTCGCTGTACGTTTCAAGCAGATACTCGCGTACTCCTTTCTGCAAGCGAAACATCGAAGGTACATACCGGAGAATGAAATTCTTCTTCTGAATATTCATCTTGCCCTTTATATATAGGTTCGCGCGATAGTCACTCACGATACTTTCATAAGAAGGGGCAAAAGTCATGACACGTTCGATGATGGAATCAGCAGATATCTCCTGACTGGTATAAGGATTGAGAACAAGATTAGCTGCCCCCTTCGGAATAAAAGAGAACAAGCACAACATACATCCTATCAATATCTTATATTTCAATCGTCGTATCTCCTGTTTATTGTAGGCAAATATAAAAAAGAATATCGAAAAGCAAGGGAATTAAGCTGCAAAAAAGAGTTAGCGGAGAAAATATCAGATTTCTCTCCCAATCAATTTAACATGAGTTTTGCTCTCATGCTCTAACTATCGCTCTACATTCCTTTATTCATCGGTATTTCAGTTATGAGAGATCCGATGGTAGCAGAGTGAGAGCAAGCAGTTGCTCTCACTCTGCATTATCACACTTTACAACATATTTCTTATACTATCTATTGATTGACAGCATGTTAACGCTTGATGTGTCAACTATTAATGATTGACATGTCAGTTATTAACAATCGAAAAATCAGGCGTTAATAGCTGATGACTCATGTATTCTTGACTGAAAAATGATTTAGTACTTCCTGAAAGAACAGGTTAAGCAAAACAGTAGCTATGGTCAAGTTAATCAGGTAGATAGGTGCTTCAGAGAACTTCGACAGGTGTTTCAAATAGTTTCAAACGCTTGAAACACTTTGTTTCACCGTACGAAACACTTTGTTTCATTGCTTGAAACACTTTGTTCCAAGGCATGAAACACTTTGTTTCATCGGTTGAAACTAGTCTTGGAACTACACTGTATTAAAGTTACTCTTACTTGTCTCTTATTTTTCACTTTATTCTTGCCAAAAAAGAAAAATATAGTACCTTTGTAATGCATTTCATACCAGAAGGCGGGTAAACCTGCCAATTTCCGTGGCGGGCATTTTTATGTCCGTTTACGTTCATTCTATATGGCGGTTCCGTACCCCCGTGTAGAATGTTAATGCATCTACTGCCTTCTGGTGAAATGCAACGGGAAAGGCGGAACCGCTCTTATTATTTTAGAAAATCTTCGCCTACCACATACTCATAATCATCATTATGGAAACAGAACAAGTTGCCGTTCAACCAACGGTGGGAAGCATCGCACAAACTCCCCAAAATGCATTTGTTGTTCCTAACGGAGAATTAAAGGACTTCTACCTCAAATTCGCCCTCCTTCTGAACCCGAATTCCTGCTCCGCAAACCGTACCGAATTCGAACTCTTAAACATTCTTCTGAAAGACTTGAAAAAAATTGTGGGAGCACTCACTCACCTCACCATGCATGCCTGGGATGATGGTATACCGGAAATCCTGCTCTCATGCGGTGCTTACTCCCTACAAGACGACTTAAACAAAAAAACACGTATGCAAATGAACGCCTCGATGGGAAAGCATTTACAATTCCTCACCCAAATGGCTATGGACAGTCCTGCAATGAAGCTACTATACAGAAACATGAACAAGCATTATATGCAGGTAGAAATTTTAGTCAAACAGATGGCTACAGAAATCGAACGACAGAAAAAGGAGAATGAACAACAGGAAATAATGAAAACCATCCCTTAATGGGCCATAATCAAAAAAACCGTGATGAGCAAAAGGTGATTCAGAGATAAACCAACCCAACAAAGAGGGGGTATCTTTCAGAAAACAGTCTATTTTCTGAAAATACCCCCTTAAAAATAGGGGTACTTTCAGAAAAAACATATAATTTTGCGCCATCAACCGATAAAAAGAGGACTATTTATGTCAAAAATGAGATTTTACGCTTTACAAGAACTTTCCAACCGGAAGCCGTTGGAAGTCAGTGCCCCTTCCAACAAACTCTCAGATTATTATGGTAGCCATGTATTCGACCGCAAGAAGATGCAAGAGTATCTTCCGAAAGAAGCCTATAAGGCAGTTACCGATGCGATCGAAAAAGGTACACCGATCAGCCGTGAAATAGCCGACCTGATTGCCAACGGCATGAAGAGCTGGGCTAAGTCGCTCAACGTCACACACTACACCCACTGGTTCCAGCCTCTGACAGACGGAACAGCTGAAAAACATGATGGATTTATCGAGTTTGGCGAAGACGGCGGAGTGATCGAACGATTCTCCGGAAAACTGCTGATTCAGCAAGAACCGGATGCCTCTTCTTTCCCTAACGGCGGTATCCGTAATACCTTCGAAGCTCGCGGATACACTGCATGGGACGTTTCTTCTCCGGCATTCGTGGTAGATACCACACTTTGTATTCCCACGATTTTTATCTCTTATACGGGCGAAGCACTGGACTACAAAACTCCGCTTCTGAAAGCACTTGCCGCTGTAGACAAAGCCGCTACGGAAGTCTGCCAGCTATTCGACAAGAACGTAACACGCGTATTTACCAACTTAGGATGGGAACAGGAATATTTTCTCGTAGACTCCTCCTTATATAACGCACGTCCCGACCTTTGCCTGACCGGACGTACTTTAATGGGACACTCTTCTGCCAAAGACCAACAGCTGGAAGACCACTATTTCGGCTCTATTCCTCCACGGGTCACGGCATTCATGAAGGAACTCGAAATCGAATGCCACAAACTGGGTATTCCTGCCAAAACCCGTCACAACGAAGTAGCTCCCAACCAGTTCGAACTGGCCCCTATCTTCGAAAACTGTAACCTGGCAAACGACCATAACCAGCTTGTCATGGATCTGATGAAGCGTATCGCACGCAAACATCATTTCAACGTACTACTGCACGAAAAGCCTTATAGCAGCGTAAACGGCTCAGGCAAACATAACAACTGGTCGCTCTGCACAGACACCGGCATCAACCTGTTTGCTCCCGGAAAGAACCCGAAAGGAAACATGCTGTTCCTCACCTTCCTGGTGAATGTACTGATGATGGTATATAAGAACCAAGATTTACTTCGCGCCTCCATCATGAGCGCCAGCAACAGCTACCGCCTGGGAGCCAACGAAGCTCCTCCCGCCATCCTTTCCTGCTTCTTGGGCTCACAACTCTCAGCAACACTCGACGAAATCGTGCGTCAGGTAGGTAACGAGAAGATGACACCGGAAGAAAAGACAACGCTGAAACTGGGAATCGGACGTATCCCGGAAATTCTGCTCGATACCACCGACCGTAACCGTACTTCTCCTTTTGCCTTCACCGGAAACCGCTTTGAGTTCCGTGCCGCCGGCTCTTCCTCCAACTGTGCCGCAGCCATGATCGCCATCAACGCTGCCATGGCAAACCAGCTGAACGAATTCCGCGCATCAGTAGAAAAACTGATGGAAGAAGGGGTAGGAAAAGACGAGGCTATCTTCCGCCTGCTGAAAGAAACGATCATCGCCTCCGAAGCCATCCGCTTTGAAGGAGACGGCTACTCCGAAGAATGGAAACAGGAAGCCGCCCGTCGCGGACTGACCAACATCTGCCACGTGCCGGAAGCCTTGATGCACTACGTAGACAACCAATCGAAATCTGTACTGATCGGCGAACGTATCTTCAACGAAACCGAACTCAACAGCCGACTGGAAGTGGAACTGGAAAAATACACCATGAAGGTACAAATCGAGGGACGTGTATTGGGCGACCTTGCCATCAACCACATCGTACCGACTGCTGTCACCTACCAGAACCGGCTGCTCGAAAATCTGTGCAAAATGAAAGAAATCTTCTCTCCCGAAGAATTTGAAGTATTGAGCGCCGACCGCAAAGAACTGATCCGCGAAATCTCGCACCGTGTGACCTCTATCAAAGTACTGGTACGGGAAATGACCGAAGCCCGGAAAGTAGCCAACCACAAAGACAACTACAAAGAAAGGGCATTCGAATACGAAGAAAAGGTACGTCCTTACCTCGATAAAATCCGCGATCACATCGATCATCTGGAAATGGAAGTGGATGACGAAATATGGCCGCTGCCTAAGTACAGAGAACTATTGTTCACCAAATAAAAAAGTCCTCAAGATTGCACGAAAGAACCTGCTTTTGTGCAATCTTTTTATAGTTTCGTTCATTTTCTCATTTTTTCTTTCTACTTTTGTGCTGTATAACACAGTTTTGTAGCACCCATGGTAAAAATGAACATGTCAGACATCGATATTTCGGAACCGTTATCCGATCTGTTAGCTCCTTTGAATAATGAACAAAGGGAGTTTCTGATGAACAATTATACGATACAGACCTACAAAAAGAACGAAACCATTTATTGCGAAGGGGAAACTCCCTCTCATTTGATGTGCCTCATTACCGGCAAAGTCAAAATTTTCAAAGATGGTGTAGGAGGTAGAAGCCAGATTATCCGCATGATCAAACAGCGGGAGTACTTTGCGTACCGTGCCTACTTCGCAAAGGAAGACTTCGTCACTGCTGCCGCCGCTTTTGAACCCTCTGTTGTCTGTCTCATCCCCATGACTGCCATTACCACGCTAGTCGCTCAGAACAATGATTTAGCCATGTTTTTTATCCGCCAGCTTTCTATTGATCTGGGCATCTCCGACGAACGTACCGTCAGCCTGACACAGAAACATATCCGCGGACGCCTGGCAGAATCACTGATTTTCCTCAAAGAAAGCTATGGCCTGGAAGAAGACGGATCGACACTGAGTATTTATCTTTCCCGTGAAGACCTTGCCAATCTGTCGAACATGACTACCTCAAACGCCATCCGTACCTTGTCACAGTTTGCAACAGAACGCCTGATCACCATCGACGGAAGAAAAATCAAAATCATCGAAGAAGAAAAGCTCAAGAAAATAAGCAAAATAGGATAAAACAAACCTGATACGATAATAAAAGTTATCTGAAACTTTAACTGGAAGCCGGCGTTCATCACACCGGCTTTTTTATTTATATATTATTGGAACTTATCAATTAAACAAGTACATTTGCCCTGTCAATATATTAATAACTTAACACAAATTTCAGACCATGAAGAAAAGCATTTCCCTTCTTCTTTTATCCTTACTCATGATTGCCCCCAGTTGTCAGAAGCCAAAAGAAACCACGAACGAGTACAACATCGTTCCTCAACCCAATCAGCTTGTCCCCAAGGAAGGCCGTTTTGAGCTGAACAAGCAAGTCCGGCTGGTCACACCGTCCGATGCCTCGGAAGTGAAAAAGGTAGCTGACGGTTTTGCCGAACAGTTGAAACAGACTGCCGGAATCTCTCTGACGGAAGCGGAAAGTGCAGACGGAAAGCCTGCCATCAGCTTTGTAGTACAGGAAGATATGCCCAAAGAAGCTTACAGGCTTTCGGTCACCCCTACCCTCATTACGGTCACCGCTTCACAGCCAAATGGCTTTTTCTATGGTGTGCAGACTATTTATCAGCTTCTTCCTCCTGCCGTCTACGGAAAGAAACTGAACAAAAAGGCCGACTGGTCTGTCCCTGCTGTAGAAATCGAAGACGCCCCGCGCTTTGTACACCGCGGACTGATGCTGGACGTCTGCCGTCATTACGCACCGATAGAATATATCTACAAGTTTATCGACCTGTTGGCTATGAACAAAATGAACGTCTTCCACTGGCATCTGACGGACGATCAGGGATGGAGAATCGAAATCAAGAAATATCCGAAACTGACAGAAATCGGCTCCAAGCGGGAAAAGACGCTGGTAGACTATTATTATGTAAACTACCCGCAAGTATTTGACGGTATAGAGCATGGAGGGTATTATACACAGGAGCAGATTAAAGAGGTCGTAGCTTATGCGGCCAGCAAATATATCAATGTAATTCCCGAAATAGAAATGCCGGGACATGCACTGGCAGCTCTCGCTGCTTATCCGGAATTGTCATGCGACTCTACACAGACCTACAAGGTATGTCCTACATGGGGCGTGTTCGAACAGGTATTCTGTCCGAGCGAGACTACTTTCAAATTCTTCGAAGGAGTAATGGATGAGGTAGTCGAATTATTCCCGAGTGAGTACATTCATATCGGAGGGGACGAATGCCCCAAGACGGCTTGGAAGAACAGTGCTTTCTGCCAGCAGCTGATTCGCCAGTTGGGATTGAAAGATGATGTGACTCCCAGCAAAGTGGACGGAGTGAAACACAGCAAAGAAGATAAACTGCAAAGTTACTTCGTCACCCGGATGGAGAAATACCTGAACGGTAAAGGACGAAATATCATCGGCTGGGATGAAATTCTGGAAGGTGGTCTGGCACCGAACGCCACCGTTTTGTCATGGCGCGGTGTGGAAGGCGGAATGAATGCTGCCAAAGCAGGACACAATGCAATCATGGCCCCTATGCCTTATGCTTATCTGGACTTCTATCAGGAAGATCCGGAAATCGCCCCGACTACTATCGGCGGATACACTACGCTGAAAAAGACTTATAGCTACAATCCGGTTCCGGATGATGCCGACGAACTGGTAAAGAAGCATATCATCGGTATGCAAGGTAACCTCTGGAGAGAATACATGAAGACCTCGGACCGTGTAGATTACCAGGCATTCCCACGTGCAATGGCTATCGCAGAGACAGGATGGACACTGGATGCCAACAAAAACTGGAAGAGCTTCTGCGAACGCATGGTCACGGAGTTTGAACGTCTGGAAGTAATGGATACCAAGCCTTGTCTCAACTTTTTCGATGTAAACGTAAATACACATGCAGATAAAAACGGTCCTCTGATGGTATTGCTGGAAACATTCTATCCGAATGCGGAAATCAGATATACCACAGACGGCAGCGAACCGACGAACGGCTCTGCACTGTATGAACAGCCTTTCGTGCTTGAAGGAAACATTGACTTGAAAGCCGCTGCCTTCAAAGACGGCAAGATGTTGGGCAAAGTAACCCACAAACCATTGTATGGCAATCTGCTGGCTGGAAAACCATTTACCGTTAATTATGCAATGGGATGGACGGGAGATATATTCGGCGAAAACGATGTATTAGGAGCCGACCCGACCACTTTCGGTCTGACGAATGGAAAAAGAGGGAACAATGCCTCTTATACTCCTTGGTCCAGCTTTGCTATCGTCGAAGGAAAAGACCTTGAATTTATCGTCAATCTGGACAAGCCGACAGAGGTAAGCAAAGTCATCTTCGGTTCTTTGTTCAATCCTGCCATGAGAATGCTCCCTGCCGGAGGAATCGCTGTAGAAGTATCTGCCGACGGCCAGCAATATACACAAATAGCAGAAAAGACCTTGAAACATGATTGTCCGGAAACAGGAAGAATCGCATTCACCGACTCTATTGAATTTGAACCGGCACAAGCCACTTTCCTGAAAGTAAAGATCAAGAATGGCGGTACGTTACGCAATGGCGTCAATTTCGAAAAGAACAACGGTCCGGAAGTTATCCCTGCCGAATTGTGGATAGATGAAATCGAAGCATATTAATGCTTGTGATAGATATAAAATGATATAAAAAAACGGTGGACATTCAGCTTATTGCTAATGTCCACCGTTTTTTTATTTATTCAGTGCTTATTTATACAGTGCAACGCATTCCGCGTTCCGCCTGTGATATCTTTAGATGATTCCTTTTGCAGAAAGATAACGTTCCGCTTCAATAGCAGCCTTACAGCCACTTCCTGCCGCTGTAATAGCCTGACGATAATGCGGATCAGCCACATCTCCTGCAGCAAATACTCCGGGAACTTTTGTACGGGGGCTGTCGCCGTCCGTAATAATGTAACCTACCTCATCGGTATCAATGTATTCTTTGAATATATCTGAATTCGGTTTGTGCCCAATAGCCAGGAAGAATCCGTCGATAGGCAAACTGTAACGTTCTTCGTCCGCTTCACCCCAGCGCTTCACAACATTCATACCTTCCACTCCATTGTCACCAAACAGGCCGACTACATTATGTTCGAAAAGTACTTCAATCTTTTCGTGCTTCTGCACACGTTCCTGCATAATCTTCGATGCGCGCAAATAAGGTTTGCGGACCACCAGATAAACTTTGGATGCCAGACCGGCCAGATAAATAGCTTCCTCACAAGCTGTATCGCCACCGCCAACGACTGCAACGACTTTCTTACGATAGAAAAATCCGTCACACGTAGCACAAGCACTGACTCCCATGCCGGCATATTTCTTTTCATCTTCCAGTCCCAGATATTTAGCCGTAGCGCCGGTGGAGATGATCAATGCTTCTGTCTCAATCACCTTGTCACCATCAATCGTTATTTTATAAGGAGCTTTGCTTAAATCTGCCGCCGTCGCAATACCAAAACGAACATCTGTTCCGAAACGGCTGGCTTGTGCACGCAAATCTTCCATCAACTGCGGACCACTGATTCCTTCCGGATAA
Organism: Bacteroides sp. HMSC067B03; assembly: GCF_001811315.1. Classification (NCBI taxonomy): domain Bacteria; kingdom Pseudomonadati; phylum Bacteroidota; class Bacteroidia; order Bacteroidales; family Bacteroidaceae; genus Bacteroides; species Bacteroides sp. HMSC067B03. The sequence goes on from NZ_KV804482.1 coordinate 141,841, forward strand.
CCGGGGAAGTTCTCCACGTCCGTAGTAGTTGTCAACTGACCGCCGGGCTGCAATCCTTCATAAAGCACCGGACAAAGGTTAGCACGTCCTGCATAGATCGCTGCCGTATAGCCGGCAGGTCCCGAGCCTATAATCAGGCATTTTACTTTTTCTATTTCTGCCATTTTATTGTTATATTATCGTTTTATTATTCCAGATATCTTATCTCCTGTTCAAAAAACATATTATCTCAAGTCTATCACTTCCGCAGTCGGATACGCTTTTCTGTCGAAAGTGAAAACATCGTCTGCATAATCCAGTCCGGTCTGATAAGCCGTCACGGTAATCTCATTACGTGTCTTCTGGCCACGTTGCTGAAGTTGGATGCAAACAGGTTCATACGCATTCTTCGTCACATAAAGAGTAATACTTTCCAACTCTTGCTTCTTATCATTAGCAGTCAGAACCACTTCCCAGACAGCTTTTCCCTGAAACGTCTTCACTGTTCCCAGCTTATAAGAGAATCCTTTCTGATACATATAAAGAAATGTATACGGATTGATCTGCTGCAACTCTTCCTGAGTAGGGGTACTGACATTCACTTCATCATTCCTTACCATATAACTCCACTGCGTTTTTCCATCAAACCAAGTGGTCGTTTCGGAAGTCTTCAACATGAATTTCTCGCCTTTCAACTGGATAACACCGTTCTCCCGTCCTTCCAGACGACCATCATTGAGTGCCTTCAATGTAAAATCAGCTCTAACACCACTGGCTTTCTTAAATGCTTCGGCTGTCTTCTCAAGAACAGCTTTAGCCTGCGACTGCTGTTGTTGAGCAATCACAGGCAGTGACAGTAAAGCTATTAAAACACTAAAAATGTATTTTCTCATTTGATTAATAAACGATCTGTTATTGTAAATTGTTCAAACGCATTTCGAGGTCATTCTCGTCGATACACAGTACATCACGCGCCTTGCTCCCCTGGGTAGGCCCGACAATTCCGGCTTTTTCAAGCTGATCCATGATACGTCCGGCGCGATTGTAGCCGATAGCAAATTTACGTTGAATTAACGAAGTGGAACCTTGCTGATGGATGACCACCAGACGAGCCGCATCTTCAAACAACGGGTCGAGACGTCCCATATCAATATCCCCCACTTCACTGCCACTGTCTTCGGTCACATATTCGGGCAGGAAGAACGGTGTAGGATAGCTCTGCTGACGGGCAATAAACTTCGTGATCTCCTCCACTTCCGGTGTATCGATAAAGGCACACTGCACACGCACCGGATCGGCACCTTGCAGGAAGAGCATATCGCCCTTACCAATCAGGCGGTTCGCACCCGGACGGTCAAGAATCGTACGGGAGTCCATCATGGCAGATACACGGAACGCAATACGTGCCGGGAAGTTCGCCTTGATCGTACCCGTAATGATATTCGTCGTCGGGCGCTGCGTAGCGATGATCATGTGAATGCCGACCGCACGTGCTAACTGAGCGATACGTGCAATCGGAAGTTCGACTTCCTTACCGGCAGTCATAATCAAATCTCCGAACTCGTCAATTACCACTACGATATATGGCATAAACTTATGTCCTTTCTCCGGATTCAGGCGACGGTTGATAAACTTCTCATTATATTCCTTGACATTACGCACATGAGCCATCTTCAAGAGGTCATAGCGTGTATCCATCTCCACACAAACCGAATTCAGCGTTTGCACTACCTTCGTTACGTCGGTAATAATTGGCTCACCTCCATCGGGAAGTTTGGCCAGGAAATGATTTTCAATGACAGAGTAAATGCTGAACTCCACCTTCTTCGGATCGACCAGGACAAATTTCAGTTCAGCCGGATGCTTCTTATATAATAAGGAGGTAATGATTGCATTCAAACCAACAGACTTACCCTGACCGGTAGCACCTGCCACCAATACATGCGGCATCTTGCAAAGGTCGAACATAAAGACTTCGTTTGTAATCGTCTTACCCAGTACAATCGGCAAATCGAACTTGGATTCCTGAAACTTCTTGCTTCCGATCACGCTTTGACCGGATACAATCTTCGGATTCTTGTTCGGTACTTCAATACCGATGGTTCCCTTACCCGGTATCGGAGCAATGATACGAATGCCATCTGCCGACAGACTCAATGCGATATCATCTTCCAAACCACGAATCTTCGAAATACGTACTCCTTGTTCGGGGGTAATTTCATACAGAGTCACCGTAGGCCCTACCGTTGCCTTGATCGTACTGATTTCAATACCAAAGCTGCGCAAAGTATTAATGATACGGTCTTTATTCGCATTCTGTTCGTCCATATCAATCGTCGGATCGTCATTCTCAAAATGCTTCATCAGATCGATTGTCGGGAAACGATAGTTTTCCAGATCCTTCATCGGATTATAAGGTTCCTGTTCCGGTCCCTGATATTCTTCTTCGGTCGCAGCCGTCTCTACCTGAAACCCGGGTTCATCCTCACCCGGCAATTCGTCCTGAGGCGCAGGAGTAACCGTATCAGCCACAGTCGGTTCAAAGACCATAGTCACTCCTTCCCCTTCATCAGCAGAAGGAAGTTCCTCGTCCGGTTCCGGTTCGTTCACCGGAGATTCTTCTTTCGGTTCCTCTGCCTGTATGTCCATCACAGGAGCAGGAGGAGGTGTTTGTTTATAAGTACGTTTCAGATTGAATTCAACTTCCTGTGGTTGCGAGGTTGTAAATTCCTGCGTTCCTTCTGTCGCTGCCACTTTTTCCTCTTCTTTCTTCTGACGTTTCAAGAAACTCAAAGCAAAGAGCTTGCGCAGCCAGATAACCGTTCGTGCACTTACATATATAAAGAAGCAGACTGCCGTTATCAGCAAAATCATCCACACACCGGGAACTCCCACCTGCGAAACCAACCAACGGCTTACATTATAACCGTGCATACCTCCCAGATAGATGAAAGAATCCTGATAATGATCCATCAGGGCGAACCCGAAAAACACGGAGAACCACACCAATAATAATGTACAACCGATAAACCATTTCCATAAGCGGACAATGCGTACCCGCATCAACTTCAATCCTGCCACTGCCAGAAAGACAAGGATAAAGAATGAAGATATGCCAAAGCAGTCATTGATCAGATAACTAGCCAACTGTGCTCCACGAGATCCAGCATAGTTTTTTACATTGTTATTAACAGCTGCCAGGTCTGCAGAATTGCCGCTGTCGATAATACTTTGGTCGGCTGCCCCCGTAAAGAAGAAGGAAGAAAAAGCCAACAAAAGATAAACAGAAAAGATCACCAGCATCAATCCAATTACAAAATGAATGGTTTCATTCTTAAAAATTGATACAATCTTTCCTGGAGAAGACGGAGCGCGTTCAGCCTCCTTATCTATTTTCTTTTTTGCCATGAGTCTTTATTCTTTAATAAATTGGAATCCGTATTATAAGCCGCAAAAATAATAAAAAAATAACGAGCGCTACTCTCATTCAATCCTTTTTCTTACCTTTGCGATTCAAATCAATCTGATTATGGAAAAAGAAAGCCAAACGATATTTGAAAAGAATGTGATCGAGTTCGTAACGGTAGCCGCCGAATTTTGCGCATTCCTCGAACGTGCCGAACACATGAAGCGCAAAGCTTTTGTCGACACGTCTTTAAAAATACTTCCCTTGCTCTATCTCAAAGCATCCTTGCTTCCGAAGTGTGAAACAATCGGAGACGAGGCACCCGAAACGTATGTAACGGAGGAAACGTATGAGATTCTACGCATAAATCTGGCAGGACTGATGGGAGAGAAGGATGATTATCTGGATGTTTTCGTACAGGATATGGTATACAGCGACCAGCCTATCAAGAAATCCATCTCGGAAGATTTGGCAGATATCTATCAGGATATCAAAGATTTTATTTTCGTCTTCCAACTGGGACTGAACGAAACCATGAACGACTCGTTGGCCATCTGCCAGGAAAACTTCGGTCTGCTGTGGGGACAGAAACTGGTAAACACCCTGCGCGCCCTTCACGATGTGAAATATAACCAGCAGGATGAAAATGACGAAGAGGACAACGAAGAAGAGAATAACGAACTAAGCGATGACGACTATTGTTGTGAAGAAGACGGATGTCATTGTCACGACCACAGTCACGAAGACGGTTGTCACTGCCACGACGACGAATGCCACTGTCATGACGACAGCTGCCATTGTCGTGATGACGAATAAACGAAAATGATAGTAAGAAGAAGTATAAATAAAGACGAACTAAAGGAACTCCCGAAAACTGTTTTTCCGGGACGGATCCATGTTATCCAGTCGGAAGCGGAAACAGAAAAAGCGGTAGCCTACCTGAAATCCCAACCAATACTGGGTATCGATAGCGAAACGCGTCCATCCTTCACCAAAGGGCAAAGTCATAAGGTAGCACTCCTCCAGATTTCCTCGGACGAATGCTGTTTCCTGTTCCGCCTCAACATGACGGGACTTACCCAACCTTTGGTTGACCTGCTGGAGAATCCGGCTGTCATTAAAGTAGGATTGTCACTCAAAGATGATTTTATGATGCTGCACAAACGTGCGCCTTTCACCCAACAGAGCTGCATCGAACTGCAGGACTATGTCCGCCAGTTCGGCATACAGGACAAAAGCCTGCAAAAGATTTACGCAATCCTGTTTAAAGAAAAGATTTCCAAATCACAACGGCTGTCCAACTGGGAAGCAGACGTACTAAGTGACGGACAGAAACAATATGCAGCGACCGACGCCTGGGCCTGCCTCAATATCTATAATCTGCTGCAGGAACTGAAACGAACCGGCAACTATGAGGTCGAAAGCCTCCCTGCAGAAGAAGAGGTTAACGCAAGCTCCCTCGCCAATCGCTGATAAATAACCGATAGAAGACTAATTAATAACTGATCAAATAGCACTATCTCCACTCCTTTTTTTCGAGGACCGGAGAGAAAACTGAAATTTTAATAACATGCATAAAGTATACCTCAAACCCGGCAAAGAAGAGTCTTTAAAAAGATTTCACCCCTGGATTTTCTCCGGAGCAATCGCTCGTTTCGATGGAGAACCCGAAGAAGGTGAAGTTGTAGAAGTATACACTTCAAAAAAGGAATTTATAGCCGAAGGACATTTTCAGATCGGAAGTATTGCCGTACGTGTGCTTTCTTTCCGTCAGGAACCTATCGACCACGATTTCTGGAAACGTAAACTACAGATCGCCTACGAGATGCGCTGCGGTATCGGTATCGCAGTCAATCCGACCAATAACACCTATCGTCTCGTACATGGTGAAGGAGATAACCTGCCCGGACTGGTCATCGACATTTATGCCCGGACTGCCGTCATGCAAGCGCACTCCGCAGGAATGCATGTAGACCGCATGACTATCGCCGAAGCCCTGTCGGAAGTAATGGGTGACAAGATTGAGAATATCTATTATAAATCAGAAACCACACTACCTTTCAAGGCAGACCTTTTCCCCGAAAACGGTTTCCTTAAAGGAGGAAGCAGTGATAATATCGCACAAGAGTATGGTTTGAAATTCCACGTAGACTGGCTGAAAGGGCAGAAAACGGGATTCTTCGTAGACCAACGCGAAAACCGCTCACTGCTGGAGCATTATGCTAAAGACCGTTCAGTACTGAATATGTTCTGCTATACCGGTGGCTTTTCTTTCTACGCCATGCGTGGAGGCGCGAAACTGGTACATTCCGTGGACAGCTCCGCCAAAGCAATCGATCTGACTAACAAGAACGTAGAACTGAACTTCCCCGGTGATCTTCGCCACGAAGCTTTTGCCGAAGATGCCTTCAAGTATCTCGACCGTATGGGCGACCAATATAATTTGATAATTCTCGACCCTCCTGCATTTGCCAAGCATAAAGATGCTTTGCGGAATGCCTTGCAAGGTTACCGGAAACTGAATACCAAAGCATTCGAGAAAATCAAACCGGGCGGCATCCTGTTTACATTCTCCTGTTCACAGGTAGTGACCAAGGACAATTTCCGCACAGCAGTATTTACTGCCGCTGCCATGTCAGGACGTAGCGTACGTATCCTGCACCAACTCACACAACCTGCCGACCATCCGGTTAACATATACCACCCGGAAGGAGAATACCTGAAGGGACTGGTACTCTATGTAGAGTAATGCAGATATAAATGCCATGAAACTTACTTATTCAGGAGCGAATAACAGAAAAAGAATAGCTTCAAAGTTAATTAGAGTTAACAAATAGAAGATTTTCGGCAATTCATTATGTTTTATAACATAAAATGCTCTATATTTGCACTGTGTTTTTCATGGTATTAGATTTAAGGTTAATAAAGATTGGCTGTCTGGGATAGATAGCCTTCTTTTTTTTATATACCTACTCCCTTTCCACTTTTTACCGGCAATTCCTCATCATTCTTCGCATTTATGGCTTTTTTATCCCCTTTTTATCGATTAACTTGCTCACCCAATCAACGAAAATATTATATTTGCATCTATTATTAACGAAAAAGAGAAACACAAATTAGAAAAGTCATGAGTATAAAAGTTCGTTTGATCATTATGAACTTCCTGCAATTCTTTGTATGGGGTTCATGGTTAATTTCACTGGGAGGTTACATGGGACGAGAACTCCACTTCGAAGGAGGGCAGATCGGTGCCATCTTCGCCACCATGGGTATTGCCTCTTTAGTTATGCCCGGCATCATTGGTATCATCGCCGATAAGTGGTTCAATGCTGAACGTTTATACGGACTTTGCCACATCGCAGGGGCTGCCTGCCTTTTCTACGCCTCCACCGCTACAAGTTACGACCAGATGTATTGGGCGATGCTGCTCAACTTATTGGTATATATGCCTACCTTATCGTTAGCTAATACCGTTTCGTATAATGCACTGGAACAATATAAATGTGACCTGATCAAGGACTTCCCTCCCATCCGCGTATGGGGAACCATCGGTTTCATCTGCGCCATGTGGGCAGTAGACCTTACCGGATTCAAGAACTCCAGCGCACAACTCTATGTAGGCGGTGCGTCGGCACTATTACTGGGATTGTATGCTTTTACCCTGCCAGCATGCAAGCCTGCCAAAACAGAAAAGAAAACATTGCTCTCTTCCTTCGGGCTGGATGCTTTCGTATTATTCAAAAGAAAGAAAATGGCTATTTTCTTCCTGTTCTCCATGCTTTTAGGAGCAGCATTGCAAATCACCAATACATATGGTGACCTTTTCCTGGGCAGTTTTGCCAATATTCCGGAGTTTGCAGATTCCTTCGGAGTGAAACATTCGGTGATCCTATTGTCCATCTCACAAATGTCTGAAACATTATTTATTCTCGCTATACCATTCTTCCTGAGACATTTTGGTATCAAGCAAGTGATGCTGATCAGTATGTTTGCCTGGGTATTCCGTTTCGGACTGTTCGGCTTCGGTGATCCGGGCTCCGGTCTGTGGATGCTGATTCTTTCCATGATCGTGTATGGAATGGCGTTCGACTTCTTCAATATTTCCGGTTCGTTGTTTGTTGAACAAGAAACCAGCTCCTCCATACGTGCCAGTGCTCAGGGATTATTCTTTATGATGACCAACGGACTGGGCGCTATCATCGGAGGATATGCCAGCGGTGCTGTCGTAGACGCTTTCTCAGTATATGCTGATGGTAAACTGATAAGTCGTGAATGGCCGGACATCTGGTTTATCTTTGCGGCATATGCACTGGTGATCGGCATCCTGTTTGCTCTGGTATTCAAGTACAAACACCAACGAGAGAGTAAAGTAAATTAAGTAATAAAGAACAATGGACAAAAAAGTAGAATTACAAGTTTTAAATATCACAAATAGCCAAGCGCAAGTAGGTGCCTTTGCCATGCTGTTGGGCGAAGTGGACGGTGAACGGCAATTGCCTATCATCATCGGTCCCGCCGAAGCTCAGGCAACCGCCTTGTATCTGAAAAGAATTAAAACTCCCCGCCCCCTGACACACGATCTGTTTATGACAACTCTTGGTGTGCTGGGAGCCAGTTTGCTTCGCGTATTGATTTACAAAGCAAAAGATGGTATTTTCTACTCTTACATCTACTTAAAAAAAGACGAAGAAATTATACGTATTGACACGCGTACCTCAGATGCTGTAGCTCTGGCTGTCCGTGCCGAATGCCCAATCCTCATTTATGAGTCTATTCTTGAACAGGAATGTCTGCACATCTCAAACGAAGAAAGAAGGCACCCGGAGGAATTTGACGATGAAGACGATGAGGGAGAACCGGAAGATGAAAAAAAGCGGAACCTGCCTCGCAACGTCACTTCCATGTCACTCGAAGAAGCCTTGGAGCAAGCGATAAAAGACGAGAATTATGAACTGGCCGCCAAAATACGCGACCGGATCAATTCCAGAAATCAAAACCAGTAATCAATTATGCACGTATTTTATACTCCCGATATACAGATAAGCAACGAACTTCCGGAAGAGGAAGCACAACACTGTACCCGTGTACTGCGGTTGGGTATCGGAGACGAAATCACTCTCACTGACGGTAAGGGGTATTTCTATCAAGCCGAAATCACGGTTGCAACCAACAAGCGTTGCCTTGTAGCCATCAAAGAAACAATATTTCAGGAACCGCTTTGGCCATGCCATCTGCACATTGCTATGGCACCAACCAAAAATATGGATCGCAATGAATGGTTTGCAGAGAAAGCTACGGAAATCGGATTTGATGAACTGACATTTCTCAACTGCCGTTTCTCCGAACGCAAAGTGATTAAAGCCGAACGAATCGAAAAGATTCTGATATCGGCCATCAAACAGTCGCTCAAGGCCCGCCTGCCTAAGCTCAACGAAATGACGGATTTCGACAAATTCATCACACAAGAGTTCAAAGGACAGAAATTCATTGCACACTGTTATGAAGGTGAAAAACCTCTGCTGAAAAATATACTGAAAGCAGGAGAAGACGCTCTCGTTCTGATCGGTCCCGAAGGAGACTTCAGTGAAGAGGAAGTGAAAAAAGCTATCGAATGCGGATTCACTCCCATTAGCTTGGGAAAATCACGGCTTCGAACAGAGACAGCAGCGTTGGTGGCTTGCCACACAATCAACTTATTGAATCAATAATAACTTTTAAATAGTATGAGTATGGCAAAGAAAATGATTTCACGGCTCTCGGTACTGGCAGTACTGATGGTGTTTTTGGCAGCATGTTCCAAACAAACGGAATATACGAACGTAATACCGGCAGATGCTACGGCTGTTGCCTCTATTGATTTGAAATCGCTGGCCAATAAGGCGGGGATGAATGACAAAGAGAATGAAGCTGCTAAACAGAAACTGCTGGAAGCACTGAAGAGCGGAATGAATGCCGCAACTTTCCAACAACTGGAGAAAGTGATAAACAACCCGGGAGCATCCGGTTTAGATCCGGAAGCACCGATCTATATCTTTAGCTCTCCCCAGATTTCCGGTGGCGTATTCGTTGCCAAAGTCAGCAATGAAGATGACTTGCACGCATCGCTTGACGTAATGGCAAAAGAACAAATCTGCCAACCAGTGAGCGAAGCAGACGGATATAGCTTCACTACCCTGAACGGAAATTTGCTTGCTTTCAATGAAACCACTGCAATCATTATCTCCGCCAACAGAGCTTCTCAGACAGAAGCAGCCAAAGAAACCATCACCAAACTGATGAAGCAGACTGCCGACAACAGCATTGCTAAATCCGGAGCTTTCCAGAAAATCGCAAAACAAAAAAGTGATATCAACTTTTTCGCCTCCATGTCAGCGATTCCTTCTACTTACAGAAGCCAGATCAGCATGGGACTTCCTTCTGAAATCAAGCCGGAAGACATTACTATTGTAGGCGGATTGAACTTTGAGAAAGGCAAGATCGCCCTCAAAACAGAAAACTACACGGAAAATGATGCTGTAAAGGCTCTCTTGAAAAAACAAATGGAATCATTCGGAAAGACAAGCGGCACATTCGTGAAATACTTCCCGGCATCCACACTAATGTTCGTCAATATGGGTGTAAAAGGAGAAGGACTGTACAATCTATTAAGCGAGAATCAAGAATTCCGCAGCACAGTGTCAATTGCCAAAGCAGATGAAGTAAAAGAACTGTTCAGTTCATTCAACGGTGATATTTCTGCCGGATTAATCAATGTAACCATGAACAGTGCTCCTACTTTCCTTGCTTATGCCGATGTAAAGAATGGAAATGCTCTTGAAGCTCTTTATAAAAACAAACAGGCATTGGGGCTCAAGAAAGGAGAAGACATCATGGAACTGGGTAAAGATGAATATGTCTATAAAACAAGAGGAATGAATATATTCTTCGGCATCAAAGACAAACAAATGTATGCCACTAATGACGAACTGCTCTACAAGAGTATTGGCAAAGCTGTTGACAAATCCATCAAAGATGCTCCATACGCGGCAGAGATGAAAGGTAAAACTGTATTCATGGCTATCAATGCAGAAGCCATACTGGATTTACCGGTTGTCAAAATGCTGGTAGGTTTCGGAGGCAAGGAATTTAAGACTTATTCTGATCTCGCTTCCAAAGTTTCTTATTTATCCGTAAGTTCGGAAGGAGAAACAAGCGAAACAGACCTTTGCCTGAAAGACAAAGATGTCAATGCCCTCAAACAAATTGTAGATTTTGCCAAGCAATTTGCCGGCATGTAACTCGTAAACGGACGGTATGAATAGTATTCACTTACAGCAAACACTTCCTCAAGTGTTTGCTGACCGTAATTCGGTGACCTCTGACATATGGCATCAGGACCTTATCTTCCAAAAAGGAGAAATGTATCTGATAGAAGCTGCCTCCGGCACCGGAAAATCTTCGTTGTGCAGCTATATTTACGGCTATCGCAACGACTACCAAGGAATTATCAATTTCGATGAAACCAATATCAGAGCATATTCCGTGAAGCAATGGGTAGACTTGAGAAAGCATTCACTGAGTATGCTTTTTCAAGACCTGCGTATCTTCACTGAACTCACAGCTCTTGAAAACGTACAACTGAAAAACAACCTTACCGGATACAAAAAGAAAAAAGAGATTCTTTCATTGTTTGAAAAACTGGGTATCTCAGACAAACTGAATGTGAAAGCCGGAAAACTCTCTTTCGGGCAGCAACAACGGGTTGCCTTTATCCGTGCATTCTGTCAGCCGTTCGACTTCTTGTTTCTGGATGAACCTATCAGCCATCTGGATGATGAGAACAGCCGTATCATGGGAGAAATCATCATCGACGAAGCCGGGAAGCAAAGTGCCGGAGTCATCGCCACATCCATTGGAAAGCATATTGAACTACCTTATAAACAGGTACTCCAACTCTGATGGATCAGTGTTTCACCTTCCCTTTTTAATTTAATTATAAATTGTAAAATTGTAAATAAGATGTCTGCTCTTGTCTGGAAACTTCTCCGCCAACATATCAGTATCGGCCAACTGACCGGTTTCTTTTTAGCCAACCTGTTCGGCATGATGATTGTACTGCTCAGCGTACAGTTTTATAAGGATGTCATCCCCGTATTCACCGAAGGAGACAGCTTTATGAAAAAAGACTTTATCATAGCAACCAAGAAAATCAGCACACTCGGCTCCTTTGCCGGAAAAAGCAACACGTTCTCTCCCGAAGATATCGCCGATCTGAAAAAGCAATCGTTTACCAAAACGACAGGGGCTTTCACCCCTTCTCAGTTTAAAGTTTCAGCAGGATTAGGCATGCAGGAAGCTGGTATTCATCTCTCTACGGATATGTTCTTCGAATCAGTTCCCGATGAGTTTGTAGACATCAAACTCGATAAATGGCATTTCGATGAAGAAACGCATACGATTCCCATCATTATCCCACGCAATTATCTGAATTTGTACAACTTCGGTTTTGCTCAAAGCCGCAGTCTGCCCAAACTGTCGGAAGGACTAATGGGTCTTATCCAAATGGACATCATGATGCGAGGTAACGGACGGGTAGAGCAATACAAAGGAAACATCGTCGGTTTCTCCAACCGTTTAAATACCATTCTCGTACCCCAGTCTTTTATGGACTGGGCCAATAAGAATTTCGCTCCCAATGCAGAAGCACAACCTGCCCGCCTGATCATCGAAGTAAACAATCCGGCTGATCCTTCTATTGCCAGCTATTTCCAAAAGAAAGGCTATGAAACGGAAGACGGAAAACTGGATGCCGGAAAAACCACTTACTTCCTTCGCCTTATCGTAGGCATTGTATTGGGAGTAGGTCTGTTCATTAGTATCCTGTCGTTCTATATCCTGATGCTAAGCATATTCTTACTACTCCAAAAGAACACAACCAAACTCGAAAGCCTGCTTCTGATAGGATACAGCCCCAACAGAGTAGCATTGCCTTATCAGATATTGACTGTAGGGCTGAATATCATCGTATTGATTTTATCCATCGGATTAGTATGCTGGCTGCGCAGCTATTATGTAGAAAGTATCCGATTGCTCTTCCCCCAACTGGAAACCGGTTCGTTATGGGCAGCCATCAGCATGGGTATTTTCTTATTCCTCATCGTATCAGTCATCAACATACTGACTGTCAAGCGAAAAGTTCTTTCTATCTGGATGCATAAAAGTTAAAAACACATTATATGAAAAACATAACTACTCTTCAATGTAAAAGAAGTATTACAGCGTTTTTAGGAGTACTCCTATATTTCTCTTCACTATCTGCACAAACCATGCAAGATACAATCATCGCCCACTTCAGCCTGATGGAAAGAATTCCTAAAGAAAAGTTATACCTACATCTGGACAAGCCTTTCTATGGAGCCGGAGAGAAAATCTGGTTCAAAGGATATCTGGTAAACGCCAACACTCATCAGGATAATGCACAAAGTAATTTTATCATTACGGAATTGATCAACCGTTCCGATTCCATTGTAGAACGAAAAAAAATCCGCAGAGATTCTTTGGGATTCCATAACGCCTTCACACTTCCTGCGACCCTTCCGGCAGGCGATTATTACCTGCGAGGATACACTAACTGGATGTTGAATGATGATCCTGATTTTTTCTATTCGCGCAATATCAAGATAGGAAACTCTATCGACAACACCATCGTATCAAACATCGAGTACCAACAAGAAGATGATACACATTATACAGCCAAAATCAAATTCACCAGTAACGTGCAGGCTGTTTTTGAAAACACAACAATTAAATACTTATATCTCGAGAATGGGAAAATAAAAAACAAAGGAAAAAAAAAGACGGATGAAAACGGCTGGATCTCCATCTCCCTACCCGATTTAAAATCTCCGGCAACACGCAGAATAGAAGTAGAATTTGACGATCCGCAATATATCTATAAACGTACCTTCTATCTGCCTGTCTTCACAAACGATTTCGATGTGAAGTTTTTCCCCGAAGGCGGTGCCCTGCTCAGCATTCCTCATCAGAATGTTGCCTTCAAAGCGCAGGGAGCAGACGGATTCTCGAAAGATATCGAAGGTTTTCTGTTTAATTCAAAAGGAGACACACTTACTAATTTCCGTTCTGAACATAATGGCATGGGTGTTTTTACGATGAATCCCATCGATAATGAGACCTATTACATTACAGCTAAAACCAACGACAGTATCACCAAACGATTTGACCTTCCTGCCGTAGAACCGAAAGGAATTAGCATCGCTATGTCACACTATAAGCAGGAGATTCGTTTCGAAGTCCAAAAGACAGAAGCTACCGAATGGCCTCAGAAGTTATTCCTGCTTGCGCATACCCGTGGCAAACTTTCCATTCTACAACCCATCACTCCGGAAAGGACTTTCGGAAAGATGAACGACAGTCTGTTTACAGAAGGGATTACTCACTTCATGCTAATCGACCAGCAAGGAAATGCGCTCAGCGAACGATTGATTTTCGTACCGGATCATAAACCGAATCAATGGCAAGTCACGACAGACAAACCGACTTATGGAAAAAGAGAAAAAATATCTTTGCAGATCGCTGCCAAAGACCATGAAGGGAATCCGGTAGAAGGAACTTTCTCCGTCAGCATTACCGATCGGAAAAGTATTCAGCCCGACTCTCTTGCTGACAATATACTGTCCAATCTCCTATTGACTTCGGACTTGAAAGGATATGTAGAAGATCCGGCATTCTATTTTCTGAATCAGGATGCCCGGACACTCCGATCCATTGATTATCTGATGCTGACACATGGCTGGCGCAGACATAAAATAGAAAATGTGCTCCGCACTCCTTCAATGAATTTCACCAACTATATAGAAAAAGGACAAACTATCAGCGGACGAATCAGGGGATTCTTCGGAGGAAATGTTAAGAAAGGACCAATCTGTGTACTGGCTCCCAAATACAATATCGTCGCTACCACCGAGACAGACGAAAAAGGTGAATTCATCGTAAACACCTCATTCAGAGACAGCACGACATTCCTGGTTCAGGCACGTACCAAAAAAGGTTTTGCCGGTGTGGACATTGAAATTGATACTCCCCCATATCCGGTTCCTACACATAAAGCTCCTTATTTTAACGGAGCCACCACTTTTATGGAAGACTACCTGCTGAATACCCGCGACCAATATTATATGGAAGGGGGAATGCGTGTGTACAATCTGAAAGAAGTGACAGTCACAGCGAAACGCGAACGTCCGAGCTCGAAAAGTATCTATACAGGTGGCATCAACACTTATACTGTAGAAGAAGACAGACTGCAAGGATATGGTCAAACAGCTTTTGATGCAGCCACCAGACTACCCAGTGTTACGATCATGAACGGAAGTGAAATACACATCCGCAACAATCCCGAACCGGCAGCCATTGTCATTGATGATATTGTATATGATGATGCGTCCGACATTCTGAAAGATATACAAATTAGTGACATGTCCAGTATCAGCCTGCTTCGCGGGGCAGATGCCATCATACTGGGTCCCCGCGCTTCCGGAGGTGCCATTGTGATTACTTTAAAAGATCCCAGGAATCTCCCTGCTAAACCGGCACAGGGAATCATCACTTATACACCGCTAGGGTACAGTGAGTCCGTAGAATTTTATCATCCCACTTATGATACTCCCGAGAAAAAGAACGAACAGCGCTCTGACTTCCGGAGTACCGTTTATTGGAATCCGGAGTTACGATTGGATGCAGAAGGTAAAGCGACTATAGAATATTATACACCGGACAGTACAGCACCCGAAGATATTATTATCGAAGGAGTAGACAAGAACGGAAAAGTGTGTCGTCTTCAACAAACAATCAATAAGTAATCAAAACAGATATCATTTAAATAATCAGATAAAAGCATCCGAATATCTATTGGGTCAAAATTATTTTGTATTTTTGCCGACATAAAAGAATAAAGCTATGCCGGACTATGATTTAATCACCATACTAGGACCAACTGCCTCAGGGAAAACTCCTTTTGCAGCAGCATTAGCCCATAAGCTGAATACAGAAATTATCAGTGCCGACTCCCGTCAAATCTACCGGGGAATGGACCTCGGTACGGGGAAGGACTTGGCTGATTACACAGTCAACGGACATCCGATCCCCTATCATCTGATCGACATTGCCGATCCCGGGTACAAATATAATGTCTTCGAATATCAGCGGGATTTCCTGATTTCTTATGAATCTATCAAACAAAAAGGCCGTCTGCCCGTTTTATGTGGAGGGACAGGTATGTATCTGGAGTCTGTGCTGAAAGGCTATAAGTTAATGCCGGTACCGGAAAATCCGGAGTTACGTGCCCGTTTCGCTGATCACTCTCTCGAAGAACTGACAGAAATCCTGAGGCAATATAAAACGTTGCACAACTCTACGGATGTGGATACAGTGAAACGTGCTATCCGCGCTATAGAAATTGAAGAGTATTATGCCAAACATCCGGTTCCCGAACGGGAATTTCCGAAGTTGAACAGCCTCATCATCGGAGTCGATATCAACCGGGAGTTACGCCGTGTGAAGATCACCCGACGATTGAAACAACGGTTGGACGAAGGAATGGTAGACGAGATAAGGCGGTTGATAGAACAAGGAATTTCACCGGATGACTTGATTTACTATGGACTGGAATACAAATTCCTGACGTTGTACGTCATAGGCAAACTGACTTATGAAGAGATGTTCACAGAACTGGAAACAGCTATCCACCAATTTGCCAAACGTCAGATGACCTGGTTTCGCGGCATGGAACGAAGAGGATTTACCATCCATTGGGTCAGTGCAGAGTTGCCTATGGAAGAAAAGATAGCTTTTGTGATAGAAAAACTGCGAGGGAATTAGTATCTTTGTCAGTCATTTACGAATAGTCTGTGAAAGATAAAAATGCGATTGTTAGTTAATACAGTTAGGATAGAAAAACGGTTATGAGTGTAGAACCTGGAAAATGGGGAGTAATTTACAATCCCAAAGCAGGTACCCGAAAGGTACAGAAACGATGGAAAGAAATCAAGGAGTACATGGACAGTAAAGGTGTCAACTATGACTATGTACAATCCGAAGGTTTCGGTTCTGTAGAACGTCTTGCCAAAATACTGGCGAACAACGGCTATCGCACAATTGTCATTGTAGGCGGAGACGGTGCTCTGAACGATGCTATCAATGGTATCATGCTTTCTGACGCCGAAGACAAGGAGAACATCGCCCTCGGTATCATTCCGAATGGTATCGGAAACGACTTTGCCAAATATTGGGGACTCAGCACCGAATACAAACCAGCCGTGGATTGTATCATTAACCATCGCCTTAAAAAAATAGATGTGGGCTTTTGCAATTTCTATGACGGCAAGGAACACCAACGCCGTTATTTTCTGAACGCAGTCAACATCGGACTAGGTGCACGAATCGTGAAAATCACCGACCAGACCAAACGCTTCTGGGGCGTGAAATTCCTGTCATACGTTGCCGCCCTATTCTCGCTGATATTCGAACGGAAACTGTACCGGATGCATCTTCGCATCAACGATGAACACATCCGCGGACGCATCATGACCGTATGTGTAGGAAGTGCCTGGGGTTGGGGACAAACTCCGAGTGCCGTACCTTACAATGGTTGGCTGGATGTATCTGTCATCTACCGTCCGGAATTCCTGCAAATCATTTCGGGATTGTGGATGCTGATTCAAGGAAGAATTCTGAATCATAAAATGGTGAAAAGTTACCGGACAAGAAAAGTAAAAGTGCTCCGTGCACAGAATGCTTCCGTCGATCTGGACGGTCGTCTGCTGGCAAGACACTTCCCACTAGAGATAGGTGTATTATCAGAAAAGACCACTTTAATTATTCCAAATTAGTCAATAAAATCGGGAAACTGACGAAAAGGCAGCCCTCAACTTTTTAAACTATAGATAAGTAATTAGTAACTTGTAATTAATAAAATGATCGAACTTAAGAACAATCCTGCCGGCAATTTCTTTCTGCTGGCTGGTCCATGTGTAATAGAAGGTGAAGAGATGGCAATGCGCATTGCTGAGCGCGTGGTCGGAATCACTGAAAAATTACAGATTCCTTATGTCTTCAAAGGTTCTTACCGCAAGGCAAACCGTTCGCGTCTGGATTCATTCACAGGCATCGGTGACGAGAAAGCGCTCAAGGTACTGAAAAAAGTACGTGATACTTTCGGAGTTCCCACGGTGACGGATATACATTCAGCCAATGAGGCTGAAATGGCTGCCGAATATGCTGACATTCTCCAGATTCCGGCTTTCCTTTGCCGTCAGACGGATTTACTGGTTGCCGCTGCCAAAACCGGAAAGACAATTAACATCAAGAAAGGACAGTTCCTCTCCCCGCTCGCTATGCAGTTTGCTGCAGATAAAGTGGTGGAAGCGGGCAACAAAAACGTGATGCTGACCGAACGAGGAACAACCTTCGGTTATCAAGACCTTGTAGTAGACTATCGGGGAATCCCGGAAATGCAAACGTTTGGTTATCCGGTCATACTGGATGTCACCCATTCATTACAGCAACCCAACCAGACCAGCGGAGTGACCGGTGGTATGCCCCAACTGATCGAAACCGTAGCCAAAGCCGGCATTGCCGTAGGAGCCGACGGTATCTTTATCGAAACACACGAAAACCCCGCCGTAGCCAAGAGCGACGGAGCAAACATGTTGAAGCTGGACCTTTTGGAAGGACTATTAACTAAATTAGTCAGAATACGGGAAGCTATTAAATAATTCTTTTTTCTGCCTGTTTGTGATTATGCACAAAAGAATACGACAGATATTTCAGACAACTTTTTTATAAACTAAATAGAACATGAAACATTTATTACGTGGATTTTTTATTGCAGTTCTCTTTATATGCTGCAACTTCCAACTCGTGTCTGCACAACCCATGCAAACACTGCCTGTGGACAAAAATGTCCGCATAGGTAAACTTGAGAACGGGCTTACTTATTACATCCGACACAACGCACTCCCAGAAAAACGCGTCGAATTTCACATTGCACAAAAAGTGGGTTACATCCTTGAAGAACCGCAACAGCGCGGTCTGGCCCACTTCCTTGAACACATGGCTTTCAATGGAACAAAGAATTTTCCGGGTGATGAAACAGGACTAGGTATCGTACCTTGGTGTGAAACCAAGGGTATCAAGTTTGGTACAAACCTGAATGCATATACCAGTATCGATAAAACTGTATACCGCATCAGCAATGTGCCTACTGACAACGTCAGCGTAGTAGATTCTTGTCTGCTGATCCTGCATGACTGGTCAAGCGCCATCAACCTTGCCGACAAAGAAATCGATAAGGAACGTGGTGTGATCCGCGAAGAATGGAGAAGCCGCAACAGTGGTATGCAGCGTATCATGACTAACGCCCTGCCTACGATGTATCCGGATTCTAAATACGCTGACTGTATGCCAATCGGAAGTCTGGACGTTATCAACAATTTCCCTTATCAGGACATCCGCGATTATTATGCTAAATGGTATCGTCCTGATTTACAAGGCATCATGATTGTCGGTGACATCAACGTGGACGAAATGGAAGCAAAACTGAAGAAAGTTTTTGCAGACGTGAAAGCTCCGGTACATCCTGCCAACCGTATCTATTATCCGGTAGCAGACAACCAGGAACCATTGATCTTCATCGGTACGGACAAGGAAATCGAGACTCCTTCTATCAGCTTCTTCTTCAAGAGCGAAGCGTTCCCCGATTCACTGAAGAATACAATCAACTACTACGGTATTCAATATATGCTGAGCATGGGTATCAGTATGCTCAACAGCCGTCTGGCAGAAATCCGTCAGCAGGCTGACCCTCCTTTCACTGGTGCAAGCGCAGGTTATGGTGACTTCTTCGTCGCTAAAACAAAAAGTGCTTTCGGTATTGATGCCAGCAGCAAAATTGGTGGTATCGAACTTGCCATGAAAACAATCCTTGAAGAAGCTGAACGCGCACGCCGCTTCGGATTCACTGAAACAGAATATGACCGTGCTCGTGCCAACTATCTACAACGCGTAGAATCCGCTTACAACGAACGCGAAAAGATGAAAAATGATACTTATGTCAACGAATACATCAGCAACTTCCTTGACAATGAACCGATGCCGGGCATTGAGTACGAATATGCAATGATGAACAAGTTGGCTCCCAACATTCCGGTGACAGCTATCAACCAGGTGATGCAACAGTTGATTACTGACAACAATCAGGTAGTACTGCTGGCAGGTCCGGAGAAAGAAGGTTTGAAGTACCCGACTAAAGAAGAAATCACAGCTTTACTGAAACAGATGAAATCTTTCGACTTGAAACCCTACGAAGACAAAGTTTCTAACGAACCTTTGCTGAAAGAAGAACCGAAAGGCGGAAAGATCATTTCTGAAAAAGCCGGAGACATTTACGGAACAACGAAACTGGTTCTGTCCAATGGTGTGAAAGTATATATCAAACCAACAGACTATAAAGCAGACCAAATTTTGATGAAAGGTACCAGTCTCGGTGGTAGCAGTCAGTTTGCTGACAAAGAAATTCTGAATATCTCTCAGATCAATGGTGTTGCATTGGTTGGTGGTATCGGCAACTTCAACAAAGTAGACTTGGGCAAAGCACTTGCAGGCAAACGTGCTTCTGTAGGAGCCGGTGTCAGCGCTACGACTGAAACGGTTTCCGGTAGCTGTTCTCCGAAGGACTTTGAAACAATGATGCAACTTACTTATCTGACTTTCACTGCTCCCCGCAAGGATAACGAAGCATTCGAATCATACAAGAATCGCCTGAAAGCAGAACTGCAGAATGCCGATGCTAATCCGATGACTGCATTCAGCGATACTATTTCTTACGCTTTGTATGGCAACCACCCGCGTTCTTTCAGCATGAAAGAAGAGGATGTAGACAAGATCGACTACGACCGTGTACTGGAAATGTACAAAGACCGTTTCAAAGACGCCAGTGACTTTACATTCTACTTTGTAGGAAACGTAGACATTGAGAAAATGAAACCGATGATTGCCAAATATCTGGGTGGTCTGCCGTCTATCAATCGCAAAGAGTCTTTCAAAGATACAAAGATGGAAATCCGCAAAGGACAATACAAAAACGAATTTGCTAAAAAGCAGGAAACTCCGATGGCTTCCATTATGTTCCTGTTCAGCGGCACTTGCAAGTATGATTTGCGCAACCAGATGACTCTCAGCATCCTTGACCAAGCTTTGGATATGGTTTACACCGCAGAAATCCGTGAAAAAGAAGGAGGTAGCTATGGCGTGAACTGTAGCGGAAGCCTCAGCAGATATCCGAAAGAACAACTCGTTCTTCAAATTGTATTCCAGACTGACCCTGCCAAGAAAGATAAACTGTCGGGCATTGTTATCGAACAGTTGAACAAAATGGCAAAAGAAGGTCCGTCTGCCGAACACATGCAGAAGATCAAAGAATATATGCTGAAAAAATACAAAGATGCTCAAAAGGAAAACAGTTACTGGCTGGGTAACCTGGACGAGTACTTCTACACAGGTATCGACTATACGAAAGACTATGAAACGTTGGTTAACAGCATCACAGCAAAAGATGTACAAGAATTCCTTGCTAAATTGATGAAACAGAACAACGAAATCCAAGTCATCATGACCGTACCTGAAGAAGAAGCTAAATAAACATCTTATAGCATACCAACAGTATGATGATATTCAACGAATTACGCAAACATGGACGGCTTGCCTCCAAACGGCATCCGATGTATGAAAAGAACAAAGTTGCCAAAATATTCGGATATATCGGGGTTGCCTTTTGGGCAGGATACCTGATCTTCTTCGGCACAACGTTTGCATTCGGCTTTGCAGATATGGTTCCCAACCGGGAACCGTATCATGTAATGAATGCAGTTGTCCTGATTTTTATTTTAGCACTTGATTTCTTGTTGCGTGTTCCGTTCCAAAAAACACCGACGCAGGAGGTAAAGCCTTACCTCCTGCTGCCGGTAAAACGGAATCGTATTATCGATTTCCTGCTCATCCGTTCGGGATTAAGCCTCTTCAACCTGTTCTGGTTGTTTATGTTCATCCCTTTTTCCTTCATTACTATTACCAAGTATTTCGGTATCTTAGGTGTATTCACCTATCTCATAGGCATTTGGTTATTAATCGTAGCCAACAACTACTGGTACCTGTTATGTCGCACACTAATTAATGAACGTATTTGGTGGGTGCTGCTCCCTATCGCTTTTTACGGTGGGCTCGGCTGCCTTGCCTTTATTCCCGAAGACAGTCCCCTATTCTACTTCTTTATGGACTTGGGCGACGGATACATTAACGGGAATATTCTCTATTTTCTAGGTACTATACTCGTCATAGCCATCTTGTGGCTGATCAACCGCAAAATCATGTCCGGTCTTATCTACGCAGAATTAGCCAAAGTAGATGACACTCGCATCAAGCATGTTTCAGAATACAAATTTTTCGAGCGATACGGAGAAGTTGGTGAATATATGCGGTTGGAGTTAAAAATGCTTTTACGCAACCGGCGTTGTAAAGGTGCGCTACGAAGCGTCATTCTTGTCGTCATCGCTTTTTCTTGTATACTGAGCTTTTCAAGCCTTTATGACAGCAGCACAATGACTACTTTTATTTGTGTTTACAATTTTGCCGTATTCGGCATGATCATTCTTTCACAGCTTATGTCCTTCGAAGGCAACTACATTGACGGCCTAATGTCCCGCAAAGAATCTATCATGAGTCTGTTGAAAGCAAAATATTATATTTATACTATTGGCGAAGTCGTTCCCTTTGTGCTGATGATTCCCGCCATAATAATGGATAAAGTACCTTTATTGGGTATTTTTGCCTGGTTCTTTTACACCACCGGTTTTATCTATTTCTGTTTCTTCCAACTGGCTGTTTACAATAAACAAACTGTAGCTCTAAACGAAAAAGTGTCAAGCCGCCAAACCAATAGCGCCATACAAATGGTTGTCAACTTCGGAGCTTTCGGAGTTCCCTTAATCTTGTATTCTACATTAAATGCACTTTTGGGTGAGACTGTAGCATACTCTATCCTGCTCGTCATCGGACTCGGATTCACCATTACTTCTCCGCTTTGGATCAGAAATGTTTATAAGCGCTTCATGAAACGAAGATACGAGAATATGGAAGGCTTCAGAGACAGTCGCCAATAAGAGATTTACAATTGAACCGATTTACCATTTTACGATAAAAATACCAAGACAATGATAAGCATCAATAATCTTCAAAAGAAATTCGGCGAAAAGATGGCCGTGAACATAGACCACTATGAGATCAATCAAGGCGATATGCTCGGATTGGTAGGAAACAACGGTGCTGGTAAAACAACACTCTTCCGGTTAATGCTCGATTTGCTGAAAGCGGATAATGGCAATGTAGTCATCAACGATATTGACGTCAGCCAAAGTGAAGACTGGAAAAACGTTACAGGTGCTTTCATTGACGACGGATTCCTAATCGACTACCTAACTCCGGAAGAATATTTCTATTTCATAGGGAAAATGTACGGACTGAAAAAGGAAGAGGTAGACGAACGTCTTGTACCGTTCGAACGTCTGATGAATGGAGAAGTAATCGGGCAAAAGAAATTAATCCGCAATTATTCTGCCGGCAATAAACAGAAAATCGGCATTATCTCCGCTATGCTTCATTACCCTCAACTGTTGATACTCGATGAACCGTTCAACTTCCTTGACCCCAGCTCGCAGTCTATTATCAAGCATATGCTTAGGAAATACAGTGAAGAACATAATGCAACAGTAATCATTTCCAGCCACAATCTGAATCATACGACAGATGTATGTCCACGTATTGCCCTGCTGGAGAATGGTGTCATTATCCGGGATATTATTAATGAGAATAATTCTGCAGAAAAAGAACTGGAAGACTACTTTAACGTAGAAGAATAAAGCAAATTACGATACCTGATGAAAGATAGCCGATGAGAGTAAAATTCAAACTTATCCTCATATTGACAGGACTGATCTTTATCCTTAGTTCCTGCCGTACATCCGCTCCCCGTTTGGATTATCAAGCACTGGCACGTGCTTCCATCCTGCTGGGTGTAGATATTAATATGGAAGATGACCATAAACTCTATTTGGAATCAGCCGAATGGATAGGTGTTCCTTATCGTGGAGGAGGCAATTCAAAACGTGGCACTGATTGTTCGGGACTTACTTACCAGATATACCGGAAAGTTTACCGTATGCAAGTCCCGCGGAACTCTGAAGACCTGAGAAAAGAAAGCACTAAAGTAGCCAAACGAAATCTACGAGAAGGAGACCTCGTATTCTTTAGCAGTAGCCGTTCCAAAAAGAAAGTAGCTCATGTAGGCATCTATCTTAAAAACGGGAAATTCATTCATGCCAGCACCAGCAAAGGAGTTATTGTCAGTCGTCTGAGTGAAGACTATTACACCAGACACTGGATATCCGGAGGAAGAATACGCTGATTACCAACTAAAAAGATATAGAATCATGAAATCATTTATTGGAGCAATCATATTTATCTGCGTAGCATTAAGCGCAAATGCACAACTTTTATGGAAAGTTTCTGGAAACGGACTTAGCAGCCCCTCTTACATCATGGGGACTCACCATCTTGCTCCGTTAAGTATCAAAGACGGTATCACCGGACTACAGAAAGCAATGGATGAAACGCAACAAGTATATGGAGAACTGAAAATGTCGGAGATACAATCTCAGGCTACCATCCAAAAGATGCAGAAAATGATGATGATCGAAAGCGATACGACTCTAACCACTCTCCTTTCACCGGAAGAATACGAAACAGCTAATAAATTCTGTAAAGAGAACCTGATGATGGACCTGAGTATGGCACCCAAAATCAAACCAGCTTTCTTACTGAACAACATAGCAGTGGTGGCATACATCAAACATATTGGAAACTATAATCCTCAAGAACAGCTTGATACTTATTTCCAAACTCAGGCAATACAGAAAGGAAAAAAAACAGATGGGCTGGAAACCCCGGATTTCCAATTTAACCTATTATATAATGGACTATCCCTGCAACGCCAAGCACAACTGCTCATGTGTACCCTCAACAACATCGACAAAGAAGTGGAAAGCCTCAAAAGACTGACGGACGCCTACATGAAACAAGATTTAGAAACCATGCTTAAGATCAACGAAGAACGCAAAGGGAATCAATGTGACGCACTTCCCGCAGAAGAAGATGCCATGATTTACAACCGTAACAAAACATGGGCACAGAAATTGCCGGCAATCATGAAAGCCGCTCCCACCTTTGTTGCAGTCGGTGCTTTGCACCTGCCGGGTGATAAAGGATTATTAAACTTACTGAAAAAACAGGGATATACAGTAGAAGCAGTGAAATAAAAAAGGTGTTCATTATATTTGCCGAAAACATCTTCCCATGAACTATAAAACTTATTTATTTGATTTCGACTATACATTAGCCGACTCATCACGGGGTATCGTTACTTGTTTCAGGAATGTACTCAATCGCCACCAATATACGAACGTCACTGACGAAGCGATCAAACGTACTATTGGCAAAACACTGGAAGAATCTTTCAGCATACTGACCGGAGTCACCGACTGGGAACAGCTCACAGTTTTCCGACAAGAGTACAGACTGGAAGCAGATGTTCACATGAACGTGAATACCCGTCTTTTTCCTGATACACTCTCTACTCTGAAAGAGCTAAAAGAACAAGGTGCCCGCATCGGTATTATCTCTACTAAATACCGTTTCCGTATACTCAGTTTTCTGGATGAGTATTTGCCGGAAAACTTTCTCGACATAGTGGTAGGCGGAGAAGATGTGCAAACTGCCAAACCTTCACCGGAAGGAGTAAACTTCGCTCTCGAACACCTGGGCAGTGCTCCGCAAGAAACTTTATATATTGGAGACAGTACAATAGATGCCGAAACAGCACAAAATGCAGGAGTAGACTTTGCAGGTGTCCTTAATGGGATGACTACCGCTGATGAACTTAAAGCCTATCCCCATCGGTTTATCATGGAGAATTTATCCTGCTTGCTACAAATATAATTATTGAAGTGGACGAAGACAAAAGATACTTCAAAAATTCATGTGAAAGCTGTATCTCCAAAAGGAAAACAGAGTATATGTAAAATGCTTTAATAAGAAACAGCAAAAAATAAAGGAAAAATTTGTCTGAAACAAATAAAAAAAGTAATTTTGTGCCCGATTATTCCGCAACGGGTTCGACAAAGAGTTCTTTAAGTGATTAAAGACCACCCGCCGGAGCTAACTTATACATTATATATAAGATGTACGCAATTGTAGAAATTAACGGTCAGCAATTTAAAGCAGAAGCTGGTCAGAAGTTGTTCGTTCACCACATCGAAGGTGCAGAAAACGGTTCAACAGTAGAATTTGAAAAAGTTCTTTTGGTAGACAAAGACGGAAACGTAACTGTAGGTGTTCCGACTGTAGAAGGTGCAAAAGTTGTTTGCCAGGTTGTTTCAAGCTTGGTTAAAGGCGACAAAGTTCTTGTTTTTCACAAGAAAAGAAGAAAAGGTCACAGAAAACTGAACGGTCACCGTCAACAGTTCACTGAGTTAACAATCACAGAAGTAGTAGCTTAATCATTTAAAAAGTAAGAAGAAATGGCACATAAAAAAGGTGTCGGTAGTTCTAAGAACGGCCGCGAATCACATAGCAAAAGATTAGGCGTAAAGATATTTGGTGGCGAAGCTTGCAAAGCAGGTAATATTATCATTCGTCAAAGAGGTACTGAATTCCACCCGGGTGAAAACATCGGAATGGGTAAAGACCACACTCTTTTCGCTTTAGTAGATGGTACAGTTAGCTTTAAAGTAGGCAAAGAAGACAGAAGATACGTTTCTATCATTCCTGCTGAAGCAACAGAAGCATAATTGCACAACTGAAATATTCAAGAAAGGAGATGTAATCCAAAAGGATTGCATCTCCTTTCTTTATTTATGCAGATTTTCATTGCTCGCTTATTCGTTTTTTCTTTATCTTTGTAGCCTTAAAAAGAAAGTTCATAAAAAGTATAGATATGCTTACCATTAAACAGATTACAGAAAATACAGAGGCGGTACTCCGCGGGCTGGAAAAGAAGCATTTCAAGAATGCAAAAGAGACGATTGACGAAGTCATCACCCTCAACGACAAGAGACGTACTACGCAAAACCTATTAGATAAGAATCTGGCAGAGGTTAACTCACTTTCCCGTACTATCGGTCAGTTGATGAAAGAAGGAAAGAAAGAAGAAGCCGAAGCTGCACGTGCACGTGTTGCCGAACTGAAAGAAAGCAACAAAGCACTGGACGCTACTATGACACAGGCTGCTACAGACATGCAGAATCTACTTTATACCATCCCCAACATCCCTTATGACAGCGTACCTGAAGGTGTAGGTGCCGAAGACAACGTCGTAGAAAAGATGGGAGGTATGGAAACAGAACTTCCCAAAGATGCACTGCCTCATTGGGAACTGGCTAAAAAATATGATTTAATCGATTTTGACCTCGGTGTAAAGATTACAGGGGCAGGTTTCCCTGTATATAAAGGAAAAGGTGCCCAGCTGCAACGCGCTCTGATCAACTTCTTTCTGGACGAGGCACGCAAGTCCGGATATACAGAGATCATGCCACCGACAGTAGTCAATGCAGCTTCCGGTTATGGTACCGGACAACTTCCCGACAAAGAAGGACAAATGTATCATTGCGAAGTAGATGATCTTTATCTGATTCCGACAGCCGAAGTGCCTGTTACCAATATCTACCGCGATGTTATTCTGGAAGAGAAACAGTTGCCGATCATGAATTGTGCGTACACACAATGTTTCCGTCGCGAAGCAGGTTCTTACGGTAAAGACGTACGTGGTCTGAACCGCCTGCACGAATTCTCCAAAGTAGAATTAGTACGCATCGACAAGCCGGAACACTCCAAAGAATCTCACCAGCAAATGCTCGACCACGTAGAAGGTCTATTGCAAAAACTGGAACTTCCATACCGTATTCTCCGTTTGTGTGGTGGCGACATGAGCTTTACCGCTGCGCTATGCTTCGATTTCGAAGTATATTCCGAAGCACAGAAGCGCTGGCTGGAAGTAAGTTCCGTATCCAACTTCGACACCTACCAGGCTAACCGCCTGAAATGCCGCTACCGTAGTGCAGAAAAGAAAACAGAACTTTGCCATACACTGAACGGTTCAGCATTAGCATTACCACGCATCGTCGCCGCCTTACTGGAAAACAATCAAACCCCCGAAGGTATCAGAATACCTAAAGCATTGGTTCCATATTGCGGTTTCGACCTGATAGACTAAGAAACTTTTTACTCCTGTAAGAACAAGACATATTTGCCCCTTACAGGAGTTTTCTTTATTTATTAACCTTTAACACATTTACCCCCATGACAAAAAACACAAAAAGTTTTGCATTGCCATTGGCATTCATTGGCGTCATGTTCTTCTCATTGGGCTTCGCCCTTGGTATCAACTCCGTACTAGTCCCCGTTTTGAAAGGGTCGCTGGAAATCAGTTCAGCCGAATCGTACTTGATCATTGCCGCTACTTTCATTCCATTTCTTATCTTTGGTTATCCGGCAGGACTTACAATTAAAAAGATTGGATACAAACGGACAATGGTCCTTTCATTCCTTATGTTTGCCATAGCTTTCGGGCTTTTTATACCATCGGCAAGTTATGAAAGTTTTCCTCTATTTTTGCTGGCCTCCTTCATCAGCGGAACCGCCAATGCCTATCTGCAGGCTGCCGTAAACCCATACATCACCATTCTGGGACCGATAGACAGTGCCGCCAAACGCATTAGCATTATGGGTATATGCAATAAACTTGCATGGCCAATCCCCCCTTTATTCCTGGCGTTTCTTATCGGAAAAGAAGTAACTGATATTACCGTCTCCGACCTGTTTTTGCCCTTCTACGTTATTATCGCCGCATTCATTGCATTAGGAATTATTGCTTATATGGCTCCACTACCAGAGGTAAAAGCTGTCGGCGAAGACGATAGCGAAGAGGCAGCCGAAGCCTGTCCTTATGCAGCAAAGAAAACATCCGTCTGGCAATTCCCGCATCTATTATTAGGATGCCTCGCCCTCTTTTTATATGTAGGTGTAGAAACTGTATCACTTGGCACATTAGTCGATTATGCCACTAGCCTCCATTTGGAAAATGCAGCAATGTATGCCTGGATCGCTCCGATAGGCATTGTCATCGGCTATATTTGCGGTATCATCTTCATCCCCAAATATATGAGTCAGGCTACAGCATTGAAGATTTGTTCTATTTTAGCAATCATCGGTTCCGTATTAGTAGTACTTACGCCTGCCGATATATCCATCTATTTCATTTCCTTCATGGCGCTGGGATGCTCTTTAATGTGGCCTGCTTTATGGCCTTTGGCTATGGCAGACTTAGGAAAGTTTACCAAATCCGGTTCATCTCTTTTGATTATGGCAATGGCAGGTGGTGCCGTCATTCCTACTTTATTCGGTTATTTAAAAGACATTTCAGATATCCAGAATGCTTATTGGATTTGCCTCCCCTGTTTCCTGTTTATTCTATATTACGGAGTGGCGGGATATAAAATCAGAACGAAATAAATAAAGATATCCGTATAGATATGGGAAGCCGCTCATCAAAAGAGTGGCTTTTCTTTTTATATTTCGTAAATAAGCTGTATCTTTGCCAAAATTTACAACATTCTGATAGCAGTTACGTAATAATACCAACAAAATAATTAGATAATGAACAAAATCATTAGCAAAGAACGCTTTTCTGAGAAAGTGTTTAAACTTGAAATTGAAGCTCCTTTAATTGCTAAATCCCGCAAAGCCGGACACTTCGTCATTGTACGTGTAGGCGATAAGGGAGAACGTATGCCTCTGACGATTGCCGGTTCTGATTTAAAGCAAGGTACAATCACTTTGGTGATACAGGAGGTCGGGCTCTCCTCTACCCGTCTCTGTGAATTGAACGAAGGTGATTATATCACCGATGTGGTAGGTCCGCTTGGACAAGCTACCCATATTGAGAATTTCGGAACAGTTGTTTGTGCTGGTGGTGGTGTAGGTGTTGCTCCGATGCTTCCTATAGTACAAGCATTGAAAGCTGCCGGCAACAGAGTGATCACAGTATTGGCCGGACGTAACAAAGATCTTATCATTCTGGAAAAAGAAATGCGCGAGAGCTCCGACGAAGTGATTATCATGACGGACGACGGCTCTTATGGCCGCAAAGGCTTGGTAACCGAAGGCGTAGAAGAAGTAATCAAACGTGAAAAAGTTGATAAATGCTTTGCCATCGGTCCTGCTATCATGATGAAATTCGTTTGTCTGCTGACTAAGAAATATGAGATACCTACCGATGTTTCATTGAATACCATTATGGTAGACGGGACAGGTATGTGTGGTGCTTGCCGCATCACTGTAGGAGGAAAAACGAAGTTCGTATGTGTTGATGGTCCGGAGTTTGACGGTCATCAAGTGGACTTTGACGAGATGCTGAAACGTATGGGTGCGTTCAAGAAAATTGAGCGTGAAGAGATGCACAAGCTCCAACCCGAATGTGAAGCGACCAAAGAAATGGATGAAAAAAGTCGTAACGCTGCCTGGAGACAGGATTTGCGTAAATCGATGAAACCGAAAGAACGTACAGCTATCCCCCGTGTCGAGATGAACGAGCTCGATGCCGAATACCGCTCACATAGCCGTAAGGAAGAAGTAAACCAGGGATTGACTGCCGAGCAAGCAGTTACAGAAGCCAAGCGTTGTCTGGATTGTGCCAATCCGGGATGTATGGAAGGCTGTCCGGTAGGCATTGACATTCCACGTTTCATAAAGAACATTGAGCGCGGTGAATTCCTTGAAGCAGCCAAAACACTGAAAGAAACAAGTGCACTTCCGGCTGTATGCGGTCGCGTTTGCCCCCAGGAGAAACAGTGCGAATCCAAATGTATACACTTAAAGATGAAAGAGAAACCGGTGGCCATCGGTTATCTGGAACGCTTTGCTGCTGACTTTGAACGTGAAAGCGGGCAGATTTCAGTACCTGTCATTGCCGAAAAGAACGGTATCAAAGTTGCGGTTATCGGTTCGGGTCCTGCCGGATTATCATTCGCAGGCGATATGGCAAAATACGGTTATGACGTAACAGTATTCGAAGCACTGCACGAAATCGGTGGTGTATTGAAATACGGTATCCCGGAATTCCGTCTGCCTAATAAGATTGTAGACGTTGAAATAGACAACCTCGCCAAAATGGGTGTCACTTTCATTAAAGACTGTATTGTAGGAAAAACAATCAGTGTGGAAGATTTGAAAGAAGAAGGTTTCAAAGGAATATTCGTTGCCTCAGGCGCTGGCCTGCCTAACTTTATGAATATACCGGGTGAAAACTCAATCAATATCATGTCTTCTAACGAATACCTCACTCGTGTCAATCTGATGGATGCCGCTAGTGAAGACTCCGATACTCCGGTAGCTTTCGGTAAGAATGTAGCTGTCATCGGCGGTGGTAATACTGCTATGGACTCTGTCCGTACTGCCAAACGCTTAGGTGCCGAACGTGCCATAATCATCTATCGTCGTTCGGAAGAAGAAATGCCGGCACGTATCGAGGAAGTAAAACATGCCAAAGAAGAAGGAGTCGAATTCCTGACCTTACACAATCCTCTCGAATATATTGCCGACGAACAAGGTTGCGTGAAACAAGTTATCCTCCAGAAAATGGAATTGGGCGAACCGGATGCTTCCGGACGTCGTAGTCCTGTCGCCATTCCGGGGGCAACGGAAACAATTGATATCGATCTGGCTATTGTCAGCGTTGGCGTATCTCCGAATCCGATTGTGCCCAGTTCGATCAAAGGACTGGAATTAGGCCGCAAAGGAACCATTTCCGTAGATGAAAATATGGAATCTTCTATTCCGATGATCTATGCAGGTGGAGACATTGTGCGTGGTGGAGCTACTGTTATTCTTGCAATGGGCGACGGTCGTAAGGCAGCTGCTGCCATGAATGAGCAACTGCAAAGCAAATAAAAAAAGACCTGATTATAGCAGAAAGGGGCTGTGTCAAAACTAAGGCACATCCCC
>NZ_KV804483.1:0-315 GCF_001811315.1 Bacteroides sp. HMSC067B03
GCCTATGACGTGAAACGTGACAGCTTTAAAAGAATCTACGTGGAACATTTCAAGGCAACATTTATCGGACGTGGCAAAGGAGGTTCACGCGGATATTACATAGTATGGGCGGAAGGGTATCAAAAACATTGGATTGAAAATATAAAAAGCGATAATGATGGAACAGAAGACGAAGAAACCTATCAGTAAGAGCCTTATCAAACGCCTGCATATCATATACAGCGCACAAGGCATTGATGACGAACAAAAGCGGGCTATCCTGCTAGACCTAACGGACGGACGGACAAATACCACAAAAGAGTTGACATACAGCGA
>NZ_KV804484.1:0-334 GCF_001811315.1 Bacteroides sp. HMSC067B03
TTCTCCTATTTTATTAATTGTATTGCAATGGATAAAAAGAAAGAAACTATGGTTAGAAAGATTGAATATCTGAAAGAAACAATTTGTCATTGTGAGAATAATCTCCAATATATAAAGAGGTTACAAGCATTGAAATATTGGTTGCTGAAATTAGATGTCTTATTGGATAATTCCAATGATGAGATTTATAGAAAGTATTTTTATTCAGATAAGGGACATTCTTTCTTTGATAGAATCTGTTTATCAATAACAGATTATCAATATGGAAATAAACCGTTCAATTATTAATCTATTTAAAATAAAGAATCATGTTTTATTATAAGATACTTGTTTG
>NZ_KV804485.1:0-20392 GCF_001811315.1 Bacteroides sp. HMSC067B03
ATAATTTAGTTCATTTCGGTACAGTATGGAGCTCTGACCCATTTAATTCAGTTTGCGGAGCTTTTTGCGGGGGAAGTCAATAGTCTGAGGGTTCCCTTTGTAAGCAACACTACCGCTTCCGCTGACATGTCCGCCTAGTTTGCCGTTGACGAAACAGCTAATGTTGCCCGAACCTGAGATACCCGCATATACGTCCGTAGCTTCCAGGTCAGCAGCTTTGATATTGCCGGACCCTGATATGTTGTACTTTGCTGCGCTTGCCATACCGTCAAGGGTGATGTTGCCTGAACCGGAAATGCTTGCAGAACAGGTGCTGCTGTCTATTTTTTTGAGTCTGACATTGCCCGAACCATGAATTGCAATTGCCAGATGGTTGGTGTCGAATGTACTTCCGTCTAAGTTGCCCGAACCATTAATCGTTACCTTGAGATCTCCCTTTGTGTGAATCCCGTTTGCGAAGAGAATACCACCTGATCCGTTGAGTGTCAGTCTGTTCAGGTCGGGTGAAAAGACTTTGATCTCCAGCTTGCCTCTGTCGATGATATTGACATTCTTTTTGAACTTTATATTCAAGGTTTCTCCATTAACTGTTATCTCCAGAAGTTCTACGATGTTGTCCGAACCGTAAACTTCAATATGAGAGCAGGAGTCTTGCTGATAGATGATATTGGCACTGCCTGACATGCTGATGTCATTGAAGTTTTCCAGATTTTCTTTTTTGGTGATGTAGTTTTTGCTGCCTTTTACAATAGGACCATTCATACAGGAAGTGGCGGAGAATATCAGGAATATCCCGAGTAACCATGCAACTAGTGTGTTTCTTTTCATAATTTATATCTGATTTTAATATGAGTATGTATAGATTAGACGTGGTGAGTTTACATAAAGTTGCATTGAACGTAACTTTTTTCGTCACAGGCTTCTTTTTTTATTATTTTTGCAGCATCGGTTAAGGAAGAGAAAATGGATACAGTGATAGAAGATGATGAATTAGGATGTTTGATAGTGCGTGTCAATCCACGTGCCCGCAGTCTGGTATTTCGTACGAAAAGCGATGCGGTCTATGTATCGGTGCCTCCCGGTACTACGATGAATGAGGTGAAGCGTGCTATTGAGAATCTGCGTAACAAGTTGCTGACTTCCCGCCGAAAGGCTACCCGCCCGTTGATCGACTTGAATTACAAGATTGATACGGAGTTTTTCAAATTGTCTCTGGTTGCAGGTGAAAAAGAACAGTTTCTGGCTAACTCCCGATTGGGAAATATGCAGATTATATGCCCGCCCCAGGCTGTTTTCGAAGATGAAAATCTACAGAATTGGTTGCGTAAAGTAATTGAAGAATCTTTGAGACGGAATGCCAAAAGTATTCTTCCTCCACGGCTGGAACGATTGTCCCGACAATGGGGATTAACCTATGCCGGGGTGAAAATAAATTCCAGTCAGGGGCGTTGGGGGAGCTGCTCGGCACGAAAAAATATAAATCTGTCCTATTATCTTGTGTTACTGCCTTCCCACTTGATAGACTATGTGCTTCTGCACGAATTGTGCCATACCCGTGAAATGAATCATAGCGATCGGTTCTGGAACCTGTTGAATCAGTTTACAGAAGGTAAAGCACTGGCTCTGCGGAAAGAACTTCGGGGATACCGTACAGAGATATAAAACAGAAATGTCCGTACCAAACTCTTGGCATCAGCTGCGCATTATCCAGCTATCGGGCTAATTGCTTAATTCCATCCGCTTCTTTCTCGAACTGATAAGTACCGCCCCGCTCACTGAGGTCGAAAGTGGAAACCAGTTCGGTTTTGTTGTCCACTACCAGCAGTGCGCTTTGCTCTGCAAACCGACCTACTTCAACCGTATAAGGCTCCTCGGATATCGTTTTGTTGAGGATGAGGCTGTCATTGACATATAAAGAAACAGAGTCTCCGGCAAATCCTTTTACCAGACTGATAGAATATGTTTCGATAAAATGTCGCTGCTCCTGCTTGTCGCGTTGCAAACGCATACTCATATAAATAAAGATAACTACAACAAAAATAACGGCAAAAGCCAGTATTCCGTTGCCTACCATAAACTGTTTGTTGGTGTTGAGACGATGTGCCATGGTTCCTGTTTTTTTAATTTGCGGTGTAAAGATACGGATATACGACTGTTAATTCATACTTTTTTTCTTTAATGTTTTGTAGTCGAATAGATTATTTATATCTTTGCAACCGAAATGGATGAAAGGTGGAGGGGCGATTAAGCTCCTTTTTTTGTTCTTATATAGTTAATAAATGATAGAAAAGAAAACTGTTTGTCAGATTGTTGAAGAGTGGCTGGAAGGAAAAGACTACTTTCTGGTAGAGGTGACCGTGAGCCCGGATGACAAGATTGTGGTCGAAATAGACCACGCAGAGGGAGTTTGGATCGAAGATTGCGTAGAGCTTAGCCGCTTTATCGAGTCGAAACTGAACCGTGAAGAGGAAGATTATGAACTGGAAGTGGGTTCTGCCGGTATCGGACAACCCTTTAAAGTGCTGCAACAGTATTACATCCACATCGGACAGGAAGTGGAAGTAGTGACCAGGGACGGACGTAAACTGGCAGGTGTCCTGAAAGATGCCGATGAAGAGAAGTTTACGGTAGGCGTACAGAAGAAGGTAAAACCCGAAGGCTCCAAGCGTCCGAAACTGATTGAAGAGGACGAAACCTTCACTTATGAGCAAATAAAATATACTAAATACTTAATTAGCTTTAAATAGTTATGGCCAAAAAAGAAGAAACAATCAGCTTGATTGATACATTTTCGGAATTTAAGGAACTGAAGAATATCGATAGAACGACCATGGTTAGCGTACTCGAAGAGTCGTTCCGTAGCGTAATCGCGAAAATGTTTGGCACCGATGAAAATTACGACGTGATCGTGAACCCGGACAAGGGTGACTTTGAGATATGGCGTAACCGTGAAGTTGTGGCCGATGAAGATTTGACAAACCCCAACATGCAGATTTCGCTGTCGGAAGCACAGAAGATCGATGCTTCATACGAAGAAGGCGAAGAAGTGACTGATGAGGTGATTTTTGCCAAGTTCGGACGTCGTGCTATCCTGAATCTCCGCCAGACACTGGCTTCAAAGATTCTGGAACTTGAAAAGGACAGTATTTATAATAAATATATTGATAAAGTAGGTACAATCATCAACGCAGAGGTATATCAGATCTGGAAGAAAGAAATGTTGCTTCTGGACGATGAAGGAAACGAACTGCTGCTGCCTAAGACGGAACAGATCCCGAGCGACTTCTATCGCAAAGGTGAAACAGCCCGTGCAGTAGTTGCCCGCGTAGACAACAAGAACAATAATCCGAAGATTATTTTGTCTCGTACTTCTCCCGTTTTCCTGCAACGTCTGTTCGAAATGGAAGTGCCTGAAATCAATGATGGTTTGATTACCATTAAAAAGATTGCCCGTATTCCTGGCGAACGTGCCAAGATCGCAGTGGAGTCTTATGATGACAGAATCGATCCCGTAGGTGCCTGTGTAGGTGTAAAAGGGAGTCGTATTCATGGGATTGTTCGTGAGTTACGCAATGAAAATATCGACGTAATCAATTATACATCGAACATTTCATTGTTTATTCAGCGTGCCTTGAGCCCGGCTAAGATTTCTTCTATCCGTCTGAACGAGGAAGAGAAAAAAGCCGAGGTGTTCCTTAAACCGGAAGAGGTATCGCTGGCTATTGGTAAAGGCGGTTTGAATATCAAGCTGGCCAGTATGTTGACCGAGTACACTATCGACGTGTTCCGCGAATTGGATGAGAATGTAGCTGATGAGGATATCTATCTCGATGAGTTCAGAGATGAAATTGACGGATGGGTGATTGATGCAATCAAGGCTATCGGTATTGATACGGCGAAGGCTGTATTGAATGCACCTCGCGAGATGTTGATTGAAAAGACGGACCTGGAAGAAGAGACAGTGGACGAGGTAATACGTATTTTGAAATCGGAGTTTGAAGAAGAACCGGCAGCAGAGGTGGAGCCTGAGATAGAGGCAGAGCCAGAGGCTGAACCAACACAAGAGTAATATGCATTACGATTGAATTTTCTTCGCTCCATTTATTCATTAAATTTTAAATATGACGATAAGGTTAAACAAAGTTACAAGAGATTTGAATGTAGGAATCGCGACGGTAGTTGAGTTCCTGCAAAAGAAAGGGTATACCGTTGAGGCTAATCCTAATACCAAAATTAGTGAGGAGCAGTACGCTGTGCTCGTTAAAGAGTTTAGTACAGATAAGAACCTTAGACTTGAATCGGAGCGTTTCATCCAGGAACGTCAGAATAAGGAACGTAATAAGGCATCGGTATCTATCGAAGGCTTCGAGAAGCAGCAGGAGAAACCGAAGTCGGAAGATGTGATTAAGACAGTCGTACCGGAGGATGCACGTCCTAAGTTTAAACCTGTCGGAAAAATAGATTTGGATAAATTGAACGGTCGGAGAACAGATAAAGTAGAAAAAGCGCCGGAAAAGAAAGTAGAACCTGTAGTGGAACAGCCTGTGGCAGCGCAACCAGTTGCCGAAAAAACAGTCGTTGAGAAGCCTGCGGTTGAACCCGAAGTGAAAAAGGAAGAGCCGAAAGTAGAAAAGGTGGAAGTCATTGCACCGAAACCTGCACCGGCACCTGCTCCGGTAAAACAGCCTGTAGTAGCATCGAAACCCGCAGTGGAGACAAAACCGGTAGAAGTTGAGAAAGTAGTAGTGGAAGAAGTAAAGAAAGAAGAGCCGAAGGTGGTAGAAGCTGCACCTGTGAAGGCGGAAGAACGTAAAGTAGAAAGAACGGCAGAAGTAGCTGCAACAGCGGCAACTCCGACTGAAGAAAATACGTCAAAAGACAATGAGGTGTTTAAAATCCGTCAACCGGAACTGGGAGCGAAGATCAATGTCATCGGTCAGATTGACCTGGCTGCATTGAACCAGTCTACTCGTCCTAAGAAGAAATCGAAGGAAGAAAAACGCCGCGAACGCGAAGAAAAAGAAAAGGTTCGTCAGGATCAGAAGAAACTGATGAAGGAAGCTATCATCAAGGAAATCCGTAAAGAGGATAGTAAACAGGCGAAACCGGGAGCAAAAGACAATAATGCCGATGCTGCCAGAAAGAAACGGAATCGTATCAACAAAGAAAAGGTGGATGTCAACAATGTGGCAACTTCCAACTTTGCTGCACCGAGACCGAACACTCAGACCGGTAAAGGTGGTGGCAATCACCCCCGTCCTCAAGGTCAAGGCCAGGGACAGGGCAATAATAACAACAAGAAGAATAATAATAAAGATCGCTTCAAGAAGCCGGTTATCAAGCAGGAGGTTAGCGAAGAAGACGTAGCAAAGCAGGTAAAAGAAACCTTGGCGCGTCTGACAACCAAGGGCAAGAACAAGACTTCTAAGTACCGTAAGGAAAAACGTGAAATGGCTTCCAACCGTATGCAGGAACTGGAAGATCAGGAAATGGCAGAAAGCAAGGTACTGAAGCTGACTGAATTCGTAACGGCTAACGAGTTGGCAACGATGATGGACGTATCAGTCAATCAGGTTATTGCAACTTGTATGAGTATCGGTATGATGGTTTCTATTAACCAGCGTCTGGATGCGGAAACAATCAATCTGGTGGCCGAAGAGTTTGGTTTCAAGACCGAATATGTAAGTGCGGAAGTAGCGCAAGCTATCGTAGAGGAAGAAGATGCTCCGGAAGACTTGCAGCCGCGTGCTCCGATCGTAACAGTGATGGGACACGTCGACCACGGTAAGACTTCGTTGCTCGACTACATCCGTAAGGCGAATGTAATTGCCGGTGAGGCCGGAGGTATTACACAGCACATCGGTGCTTACAACGTACAGCTGGAAGACGGACGTCGCATTACATTCCTGGATACTCCGGGGCATGAGGCGTTTACAGCTATGCGTGCCCGTGGTGCGAAAGTTACGGATATCGCGATCATTATTGTGGCAGCCGATGACAACGTAATGCCACAGACGAAAGAAGCGATCAATCATGCGATGGCAGCAGGTGTACCTATTGTGTTTGCTATTAATAAGGTAGATAAGCCGACTGCCAATCCGGACAAGATTAAGGAAGAACTGGCTGCAATGAACTATCTCGTGGAAGAATGGGGTGGTAAATATCAGTCACAAGATATCTCTGCCAAGAAAGGTATAGGTGTGGAAGATCTGATGGAGAAAGTATTGCTGGAGGCTGAGATGCTTGATTTGAAAGCGAATCCGAACCGTAATGCAACAGGATCTATCATTGAATCTTCGCTGGATAAAGGACGTGGTTATGTAGCTACGGTACTGGTGTCCAACGGTACTTTGAAAGTCGGAGACATCGTACTGGCAGGAACCAGCTATGGACGTGTGAAGGCTATGTTCAATGAACGTAATCAGCGGGTGAAAGAGGCAGGACCTGCCGAACCGGCATTGATTCTGGGATTGAACGGTGCTCCTGCCGCAGGTGACACATTCCATGTTGTTGAAAGCGATCAGGAAGCTCGTGAGATTACGAACAAGCGTGAACAGTTGGCTCGTGAACAAGGCTTGCGTACACAGAAGATTCTTACACTGGATGAACTGGGTCGTCGTATTGCATTGGGTAACTTCCAGGAATTGAATATCATCGTTAAGGGTGACGTGGATGGTTCTGTGGAAGCATTGAGCGACTCGTTGATCAAGCTGTCTACTGAACAGATTCAGGTAAATGTGATCCATAAAGGTGTGGGTGCTATCTCCGAATCGGATGTATCACTGGCTGCCGCTTCGGATGCGATTATCGTCGGATTCCAGGTACGTCCTTCGGGTGCCGCTGCTAAGATGGCTGAACAGGAAGGTGTCGATATCCGTAAGTACTCTGTCATCTATGATGCAATTGAAGAGGTGAAGGCTGCTATGGAAGGTATGTTGGCTCCGGAACTGAAAGAACAGATTACGGCAACGATCGAAATTCGCGAAGTATTCAATATCACGAAAGTGGGACTTGTAGCGGGTGCGGTAGTGAAGACCGGAAAGGTAAAACGAAGCGACAAGGCTCGTTTGATCCGCGATGGTATCGTTATCTTCACCGGAAATATCAATGCACTGAAACGCTTCAAGGATGATGTGAAAGAAGTTGGTACGAACTTCGAGTGTGGTATCAGTCTGGTGAACTGCAACGACATGAAGGTAGGCGATATGATCGAGACATTCGAAGAAATAGAAGTGAAACAAACTTTATAATAATTGACAATTGACAGTTGACAATTGACAATTGATAGTTGGTTGGAAAACTTAAAAGTTGACAATTGATGATTGATGGTTGATAATGGTTTTAATTGTCAATTGTCAATCGTCAATTGTCAATTTTAATATTATGACAACGATTGATATAATCATCCTTATTATAGTAGGTGCCGGTGTGGTGACAGGCTTTATGAAAGGCTTTATCCGCCAGCTGGCTTCTATTTTGGGATTAGTCGTCGGTTTGTTGGCAGCAAAGGCTTTGTATGCAACGTTGGCAGAGAAGCTTTGTCCGACTGTGACGGACTCGATGACAGTAGCACAGGTATTGGCTTTTATTGTTATCTGGATTGCCGTTCCGTTGATATTCACGTTAGTGGCGTCCTTGCTGACGAAAGCGCTGGAAGCTATTTCGTTGGGATGGCTGAACCGCTGGCTGGGAAGTGGGTTGGGAGCACTCAAGTTCCTGTTGCTGACAAGCCTTGTGATTTGTGTGATAGAGTTTGTCGATAGCGATAATAAGTTAATTAGTGCAACAAAAAAGAGCGAATCATTGTTATATTATCCTATGGAAACGTTTGCGGGAATCTTTTTCCCTGCTGCTAAGAATATAACGCAACAATATATATTAGATAATAAAGATGCAACAAGAAGAACCCAATAAATATGTAAAGGAACTGACGCAGGAGAAGTACAAATACGGCTTCACCACGGAGGTGCACACCGATGTTATTGAGCGTGGACTGAACGAAGATGTAGTCCGTCTGATTTCATCGAAGAAAGATGAACCCGAATGGTTGCTGGAGTTCCGACTGAAAGCGTACCGCCATTGGCTGACGCTGGAGATGCCGACATGGGCCCATCTCCGTATTCCGGAAATCGATTATCAGGCAATTTCCTACTATGCCGATCCGACGAAGAAGAAAGAAGGACCGAAGAGTATGGATGAAGTAGATCCGGAACTGATAAAGACATTTAATAAACTGGGTATTCCTTTGGAAGAACAGATGGCATTGAGTGGAATGGCTGTGGATGCAGTGATGGACTCGGTATCTGTAAAGACCACTTTCAAAGAAACACTGATGGAGAAGGGCATTATATTCTGCTCCTTTAGTGAGGCGGTACGGGAACATCCGGATCTTGTGAAGAAGTATATGGGCTCGGTAGTTGGTTATCGGGATAACTTCTTTGCAGCTTTGAACTCGGCTGTGTTCTCTGACGGTTCTTTCGTTTATATCCCGAAGGGAGTACGCTGCCCGATGGAGCTTTCTACCTATTTCCGTATCAATGCCCGTAATACGGGCCAGTTTGAACGTACGCTGATTGTAGCGGATGATGACTCGTATGTGTCTTATCTGGAGGGATGTACGGCACCGATGCGCGATGAAAATCAGTTGCACGCGGCTATCGTGGAGATTGTGGTACATGACCGTGCGGAAGTGAAATACAGTACTGTTCAGAACTGGTATCCGGGAGATGCCGAAGGCAAAGGCGGGGTATACAACTTTGTAACGAAACGCGGCAACTGCAAAGGGGTGGATAGCAAACTGTCCTGGACACAGGTGGAAACCGGTTCGGCGATCACGTGGAAGTATCCTTCCTGTATATTGACAGGCGATAACTCGACAGCAGAGTTTTATTCTGTGGCTGTGACTAATAATTATCAGCAGGCAGATACCGGTACGAAGATGATTCATCTGGGCAAGAATACCCGTAGTACGATTGTAAGTAAAGGTATCTCAGCCGGACACAGTGAGAACTCTTACCGTGGACTGGTCCGTGTAGCGGAGAAAGCGGATAATGCCCGTAATTATAGCCAGTGCGACTCGTTGTTGCTGGGCGATAAGTGTGGTGCACATACATTCCCCTATATGGATATTCGTAATGAGACAGCTGTGGTAGAGCATGAAGCTACAACGAGCAAGATCAGTGAAGATCAGATATTCTATTGTAATCAGCGCGGTATACCGACAGAGGATGCTATCGGACTGATTGTAAACGGATATGCAAAAGAAGTATTAAATAAACTTCCGATGGAGTTTGCGGTGGAAGCACAGAAGTTGCTTACTATTTCGTTGGAAGGAAGCGTTGGATAAGAAATAAGCAAAATTATGTTAGAGATAAAAGACCTGCATGCCAGCATTAATGGCAAAGAGATATTGAAAGGTATTAACCTGACGGTGAAACCGGGCGAGATACATGCAATTATGGGACCGAACGGTTCCGGTAAGAGTACACTTTCTTCTGTCCTTGTAGGGAATCCGGCGTTTGAAGTGACAAAAGGTTCGGTTACTTTTTATGGTAAGAATCTGTTGGAACTGAGTCCGGAGGATCGTAGTCATGAAGGTATTTTCCTTAGCTTCCAGTATCCGGTGGAGATTCCGGGAGTAAGTATGGTGAACTTCATGCGTGCGGCTGTAAACGAACAGCGCAAATACAAAGGATTGCCTGCCTTGACAGCCAGTGAGTTCTTGAAACTGATGCGTGAGAAACGTGCTGTAGTCGAACTGGATAATAAATTAGCCAATCGCTCGGTAAACGAAGGTTTCTCGGGAGGGGAAAAGAAACGTAACGAAATTTTCCAGATGGCGATGCTGGAGCCTCGCTTGAGCATTCTCGATGAAACAGACTCCGGTCTGGATATTGACGCTCTCCGTATTGTGGCGGAAGGAGTGAACAAGTTGAAGACACCGGAAACCAGTACGATTGTCATCACTCACTATCAGCGTCTGCTCGACTATATCAAGCCGGATATAGTGCATGTACTTTATAAAGGTCGCATTGTGAAGACTGCCGGACCGGAACTTGCTTTGGAACTGGAAGAAAAAGGGTACGACTGGATTAAGAAAGAACTAGGAGAATAATGATGAATGTAGAGCAACAATACATAGATCTCTTCTCGCAAACGGAAGCAATGATCTGCAAGCATAGTGCCGAAGTGCTGAATGCACCTCGTGCCACTGCTTTTGCCGATTTTGAGCGTCTCGGATTCCCGACCCGTAAGATGGAGAAGTACAAATATACGGATATAAGCAAGTATTTTGAACCTGATTATGGCTTGAATCTGAATCGACTTGAGATTCCGGTCAACCCGTATGAAGTATTTAAGTGCGATGTGCCGAATATGAGCACTGCTTTGTATTTTGTGGTGAACGATGCATTCTATAACAAGGCGCTTCCTAAAGGACATTTGCCGGAAGGAGTGATCTTCGGCAGTCTGAAAGAGGTTGCTGCGGAACATCCTGAACTGGTGAAGAAATATTATGGTAAACTGGCGGATACATCAAAAGACGGTGTGACAGCTTTCAACACAGTTTTTGCACAGGATGGCGTTGTCTTCTACGTTCCGAAGAATGTAGTCGTGGAGAAGCCGATTCAGTTGGTGAACATCCTCCGCGCAGATGTCAACTTCATGGTGAACCGCCGTGTACTGATTATTTTGGAAGATGGTGCACAAGCCCGCCTGTTGATTTGTGATCATGCGATGGACAGTGTGAACTTCCTTGCTACACAGGTTATTGAAGTCTTTGCCGGTGAAAATGCTGTATTTGATATGTACGAGCTGGAAGAGACACATACGAGTACAGTCCGTATCAGCAATTTATATGTGAAGCAGGAGGCTAACAGTAATGTTTTGCTGAATGGCATGACTCTGCATAACGGTACTACACGCAACACGACGGAAGTTTTGCTGGCTGGTGAAGGAGCGGAAATCAACCTTTGCGGTATGGCTATTGCCGATAAGAACCAGCATGTAGACAATAACACGTCAATCGATCATGCCGTTCCGAATTGTACCAGCAATGAATTGTTCAAGTATGTACTTGATGACCAGTCTGTCGGTGCTTTCTCCGGATTGGTACTGGTACGTCCCGATGCCCAGCATACAAGTTCCCAGCAAACCAATCGTAACCTGTGCGCTACGCGCGATGCCCGTATGTACACTCAGCCGCAACTCGAAATTTATGCGGACGATGTGAAGTGTTCACATGGGGCGACGGTCGGCCAGTTGGATGAGAATGCCTTGTTTTATATGCGTTCGCGCGGAATAGCAGAGAAAGAGGCACGCTTGCTGCTGATGTTTGCTTTCGTTAATGAGGTTATTGATACCATTCGTCTGGATGCATTGAAAGATCGTCTGCATTTATTGGTGGAGAAACGCTTCCGTGGTGAACTGAACAAGTGCCAGGGATGTGCGATCTGTAAATGATAATCGTTAGTACAATGAATATAGAAAAGATACGTGAGGATTTTCCGATATTGAGCCGTACGGTATACGGTAAGCCTTTGGTTTATTTCGATAACGGTGCAACGACTCAAAAGCCCCGTCTGGTGATTGATTCGATTGTAGATGAATATTATTCCGTCAATGCCAATGTGCATCGCGGGGTACATTATCTCTCCCAGCAGGCAACAGAATTGCATGAGGCCTCCCGTGAGACGGTACGCCGGTTTATCAATGCCGCCGGAACGAATGAGGTTATCTTTACGCGGGGGACGACGGAAAGCATTAATCTGCTTGTTTCCAGCTTTGGAGATGAGTTTATGCAGGAAGGTGATGAAGTGATTGTTTCGGTAATGGAACATCACAGCAACATCGTTCCCTGGCAGTTGCTGGCCGCCCGCAAAGGAATTGCAATCAAAGTGATTCCGATGAACGATAAAGGGGAACTGCTGTTGGATGAATACGAGAAGCTTTTCTCCGAACGTACAAAGATTGTCAGCGTTGTTCAGGTATCGAATGTGCTGGGCACAGTAAATCCTGTAAAGGAAATGATTGCTACCGC
This sequence comes from Bacteroides sp. HMSC067B03, assembly GCF_001811315.1. Taxonomy (NCBI): domain Bacteria; kingdom Pseudomonadati; phylum Bacteroidota; class Bacteroidia; order Bacteroidales; family Bacteroidaceae; genus Bacteroides; species Bacteroides sp. HMSC067B03. The sequence continues at coordinate 12,038 of NZ_KV804485.1, forward strand.
CCATGCGCATGGAGTACCTTTCATAGTGGATGCTGCGCAGTCCATTCCTCATATGAAAGTAGATGTACAGGACCTGGATGCCGATTTTCTGGTCTTCTCGGCTCATAAGATATATGGACCGACAGGTGTTGGCGTATTGTATGGGAAAGAAGAATGGCTGGATCGCCTGCCGCCTTATCAGGGAGGAGGAGAAATGATTCAACATGTCTCTTTTGAGAAAACGACTTTTAATGAGCTTCCCTTCAAATTTGAAGCAGGTACGCCCGATTATATCGGTACGACCGGACTGGCAAAAGCTCTTGACTATGTGAATGGAATCGGACTTGACCGGATTGCAGCTCATGAACATGAACTGACAACCTATGCCTTGAAACGTTTGAAGGAAATCCCTCATATGCGTATCTTTGGTGAAGCGGCAGATCGTGGAGCCGTTATTTCATTCCTCGTAGGTGATATTCACCATTTTGATCTCGGAACTCTCTTAGATCGTTTGGGTATTGCCGTCCGTACCGGACATCACTGCGCGCAACCATTGATGCAGCGTCTGGGGATAGAGGGAACAGTCAGGGCTTCGTTTGCCATGTACAATACAAAAGCAGAAGTGGATGTACTGGTGGCGGGTATCGAGCGCGTCAGCCGGATGTTCTGATAAAATAGGTCGCCTTTCCTGTGGGAAGGCGATTTTTTTTATTCTTTAACTAAAAAAGTCTCTTTAAAGTGCAGTGATTTGAAGTTTCCTGCGTCTAATAAGAAAGAATAAAAATCATTTTAGGTATATTAAGTTGGTCGTGAGACCACGCTTTCTATAAATTCTCTCTCTCTTTAACTCTAATTGGCAGCTATATCGCATTTGTTTGTGGTATAGCTGCAATTTTTTATGGCTGCGATTGCAACCTTTCAGGGGGACACAGCGTCTAATAGAATAGCAAATAACTTATTAAAAGACAGAAAGAGTATGTTAGTGACCACAACCCCTATTATTGAAGGAAAACGAATTGTGAAGTATTATGGAATAGTTTCCGGAGAAACGATTATCGGTGCCAATGTATTTCGTGACATATTCGCGAGTATCCGTGATATTGTCGGCGGACGTTCCGGCGCGTACGAAGAGGTACTGCGCATGGCGAAAGATACGGCTTTGCAGGAAATGCAGGCACAAGCTGCTCAAATGGGAGCTAATGCCGTGATCGGTGTGGATCTGGATTATGAAACGGTAGGCGGGAGCGGCAGTATGCTGATGGTGACTGCTAACGGAACAGCCGTAACGATTGAAGATTAGTTGATTGTTTTTATTGTATGTAGAAGGGGATTCACCGTTAACGGTGCTTCCTCTTTTTAAATGTCTTTGTCCGTTATCATACCTTCATCATGGGAGGTATAAACAAGACATAAAAAAAGGCTATCTATCCCAGACAGCCAATCTTTTGTTAACCTTAAATCTAATACTATGAAAAACACACTACAAAGATAGGGACTTTTCGGCTATCTCCAAATTTTCGGGGTAAAGCGTGGCTTTTTATAACATGGTTTAATAGAAATAACCTATTTGTTAACGATTAACGTAATTGGATTGAAAATTAACTAAATCGTTAATGGGGAGATGTCTTCTCCGGGATATTCCCGAAGGCCTTTTCTAATAGCTTTTCATTCGCTTCATTGTAAGATACTATATAAATGGACAAGCCGGATTTTTTTCCTCTTTTGCTTGCTTTTTTCGTTTGATTTCCATACTTTTAGCCACCATAAAACCCTTTAATAATTAATTCTATGGATAGCATTCTTTTCTGGCTGGTTCCAGTCGCTTCAGTGTTAGCCCTCTGTTTTGCTTATTACTTCCATAAGCAGATGATGAAAGAGAGTGAAGGTACTCCTCAAATGATAAAAATAGCCGCTGCGGTACGCAAGGGGGCTATGTCTTATCTGAAACAACAGTACAAAATTGTAGGTTGTGTGTTTTTGGGACTGGTTATTTTGTTTTCGATTATGGCTTATGGCTTTCATGTTCAGAATGCGTGGGTTCCTATTGCTTTCCTGACGGGTGGTTTCTTCTCCGGTCTTTCCGGTTTTCTGGGTATGAAGACAGCAACCTATGCTTCGGCACGTACTGCTAATGCGGCACGTAACTCACTGAATTCCGGTCTGAGAATTGCTTTCCGCAGTGGTGCAGTAATGGGACTCGTGGTAGTCGGACTGGGGTTGCTTGATATATCTTTCTGGTATCTGCTGTTGAATGCGGTGATTCCTGCTGACGCACTGACACCGACTCATAAACTTTGCGTTATCACGACCACGATGCTTACTTTCGGTATGGGAGCTTCTACACAGGCATTGTTTGCCCGCGTGGGTGGTGGTATATATACAAAAGCTGCCGATGTAGGTGCCGACCTTGTAGGTAAAGTAGAAGCAGGTATTCCCGAGGACGATCCGCGCAACCCTGCTACCATTGCCGATAATGTAGGTGATAATGTTGGTGACGTGGCAGGAATGGGTGCCGACTTGTACGAATCTTATTGCGGTTCTATCCTGGCGACTGCCGCATTAGGTGCTGCTGCCTTTATCCATTCGGCAGATACGGTCATGCAGTTCAAGGCAGTTATTGCTCCGATGTTGATTGCAGCGGTAGGTATTTTGCTTTCTATTATCGGTATCTTCTCCGTACGCACTAAAGAAAATGCAACGATGAAAGATTTGCTCGGCTCACTGGCATTCGGAACCAATCTGAGTTCCGTATTGATTGTTGCCGCCACCTTCTTAATCCTGTGGCTTTTGCAGCTGGACAACTGGATTTGGATTTCCTGTGCGGTAGTAGTCGGCCTGCTGGTCGGTATTGTGATCGGACGTTCTACGGAATATTATACTTCCCAGTCTTACCGCCCTACTCAGAAGTTGAGTGAAAGTGGAAAGACCGGTCCCGCTACGGTTATTATTTCCGGTATTGGTTTGGGAATGCTTTCTACAGCTATTCCTGTGATTGCGGTAGTAGTGGGTATCATTGCTTCCTTCCTGCTTGCTTCCGGGTTCGATTTCTCTAATGTGGGTATGGGGCTTTACGGCATTGGCATCGCTGCTGTCGGTATGCTGTCTACCTTAGGAATAACGTTGGCTACGGATGCTTATGGTCCGATTGCTGATAATGCAGGGGGTAATGCGGAAATGGCAGGTCTGGGTCCTGAGGTACGCAAACGTACTGATGCGCTCGATTCTTTGGGAAATACAACAGCAGCAACCGGGAAAGGTTTTGCTATCGGTTCCGCTGCATTGACCGGACTGGCTTTGCTGGCATCTTATATAGAAGAAATCCGTATCGGTCTGACCCGTTTGGGAACGATGGACCTGAGTATGCCCAACGGAGATGTTGTTTCTACCGCCAATGCTACCTTTGTCGATTTCATGAACTATTATGATGTGACGCTGATGAATCCGAAAGTTCTTTCCGGTATGTTCCTCGGATCGATGATGGCCTTTCTGTTCTGCGGATTGACGATGAATGCCGTCGGTCGCGCAGCCGGACACATGGTGGACGAGGTACGTCGTCAGTTCCGTGAAATTAAAGGCATCCTGACCGGAGAGGCTGAGCCGGATTATGAACGTTGTGTGGCTATCTCAACCAAAGGTGCACAGTGTGAAATGGTCATTCCGTCTCTGATTGCTATTATTGCCCCTATTGCGACCGGATTAATCTTCGGAGTGACCGGAGTCTTAGGACTGTTGATTGGTGGTTTGAGTTCAGGTTTTGTGTTGGCTATCTTTATGGCGAATGCAGGCGGTGCCTGGGATAATGCGAAGAAGTACGTAGAAGAAGGGAATTTTGGAGGTAAAGGCGGTGAAGTGCATAAGGCAACCGTAGTAGGTGATACTGTGGGTGATCCGTTTAAAGACACTTCCGGTCCGAGCCTGAATATTTTGATAAAGCTCATGAGCATGGTAGCCATTGTGATGGCAGGGCTTACTGTTGCCTGGAGTTTGTTTTAACTAAAAAAGGTTTGTTTATTGAAGAGGGCGATGGCCGGAATAGGTTCGGCTATCGCTTTTTTATGGTATAGAACTGCGTAAACACTTTTTTGGCATGCTTAATCACTCTTTTTCGGTAAATGATCCTGTTTAAGGGCATTTCATGCAAATACTCCGGAAAAGTCATTTTCTTGTTTCTCATTATTTGGATACTTTTGCAAGACGATATAATATAATCGGAAAGGGGTAAATAGAAGAAATATGTCATAATGGCTAAGGGGAAAGGCTGATGTTAGAAAAGAACAAAATCTGTAAAACGAATGGTAGGGTGATGGTTCCGGTCAGCAGGACTGTGAACCTGGAGTATATTTGGGGAACAATTGCTTGTTTGTGTGAATGAATGACAGAAAAAGGAGGTCTTGAATGAGGTCTCCTTTTTTATTTCCTTTATCTTTGTATCCTGTAAGAAAAAAGAATAAGTATGCTATTACCTTATTTAAATAAAGATTTGATAGAAGCCGGCTGTGATGAGGCTGGGCGCGGCTGTCTGGCAGGTTCTGTGTATGCTGCTGCCGTCATTCTTCCTAAAGATTTTAAGAATGAGTTGCTGAATGACTCGAAGCAACTGACAGAAAAGCAGCGCTATGCACTCCGGGAAGTGATAGAGAAAGAGGCGATAGCATGGGCGGTAGGAGTGGTGTCGCCCCAAGAGATTGATGAGATAAATATTCTCCGTGCCTCTTTTCTGGCCATGCATCGGGCTGTTGGCCAGCTCTCTGTCCGGCCTCAACATCTGCTCATTGACGGCAACCGTTTCAATAAATATCCCGATATCTCCCATACGACAGTAATCAAAGGAGACGGGAAGTATCTTTCGATAGCTGCCGCTTCCATACTGGCTAAAACCTATAGAGATGATTATATGAATCGTCTTCACGAAGAATATCCTTTTTATGACTGGAATAATAATAAAGGCTATCCGACTAAAAAACATCGTGCCGCCATTGCCGAACACGGAACGACTCCATACCACCGGATGACCTTCAATCTGCTTGGTGACGGGCAGTTGAACCTAGACTTCTGATTTTACTTATCGTTTCACTTTCTACATATTTTTGCAGAATAAGCACGATTTTTCTCTAAATAGCCATGAAAATGTTCCGTTTATGCTAAAAAAGTGTTGCCATGTGCTTTTATTTGTTACTCAAATGCTATATATTTGCAAACGATAACAAGAATTAAAAAAAGATAAAATCATGACAACAAGCAGACTGTATTCATCAAAGAAGTTTATTGGGGCATTTCTTCTTATGATGGTTTGTGTTTTACCTGCCAATGCGCAGTTTTTACGTACCTCTTATTTTATGGAAGGTACGCATTATCGTCAACAATTGAATCCGGCTTTGATTCCGACACAAGGATATTTTAATATTCCTGTACTGGGATCGGTTAATGCTACTGTGGGTTCTACTTCATTGGGATATCAGGACATTATCGACATTATTGATGATAGCGACAATTTCTACTCTAATCCGGATTTTCTGAAACGTCTGAAAGATAAGAATGATTTGAATGTGAACGTAAGCACGGAGATTCTTTCTGCCGGATGGTATAAAGGAAAGAACTTCTGGTCATTCAACGTTGGTGTTCGTGCGGATATAGGTGCAAGCCTTACCCGTTCTATGTTTACCTTCCTGAATGAGATGGATGCGCTTGAAGATAACTGGAGAAACAGCAACTACGATATCAGTGGTCAGAAACTGGATATTAATGCTTATGGTGAAGTTGGTTTGGGATATGCGCGTCAGATCAATAACCGTTTGACGGTTGGTGGTAAAGTGAAAGTGTTGCTGGGTATTGGCAATATGAATTTGAAGATCAATAACGTGATGATGAATGCCAAACTTCCAAGTGATGCTCGTATTAACCAGTTGCAGAATATTCAGTTTAGCAGTGATCCCGCACAGGCTGCACAGGAGATAGAAGCATTAAGAAATGAAATTAAAGGCTACCATGCCAATTTGGCTGTAAATGCTCAGTTGGAAAGTTCTTTCAAGGGACTGGAGTTGGTAGAAGAAAATGGTCAGGACTATATCAGTGACTTTGACTTTGATAGTGGTAAGCTGGGCATTGCAGGCTATGGCTTCGGCATTGACTTGGGAGCTTCTTATAAAATCATGGATAATCTGACAGTATCTGCCTCTGTCCTTGACTTAGGCTTCATCAAATGGTCGAAAGGCGCTACTAAAATTGCTTCTGCTAATCCGGAGGCAATTAATATTGCAGGAGATAATTATCTGACAGGTATTGATCCGAATAATATTGACGGTTCTATAACTGCAGTTCAGACTAATATTAACCGTTTGCAGAATGATGCTAACGGATATATGAACCGTGTAAACGGTGGTGATGTACTCGACTACGAAATGTTGCAACTTCAGACAGAGGAAGCACATAAATCACGTAAGTCTAGTCTGGCATCTACAGTTGTGGTAGGAGCTGAATACGGCTTCTTTGAGAACAAGCTCGGAGTAGGTGTATTGTCTACGACCCGTTTCGTACAACCGAAAACTCTTACGGAGATCACATTCTCTGCAAACTACCGTCCGAAGAGCTGGCTGAATGTAGCACTTAGCTATTCGGCTATTCAGTCTGCCGGAAAGTCATTTGGTCTGGGTCTGAAGCTAGGACCGGTGTTCCTCGGAACTGACTACATGTTCTTAGGCAAGAACACTAATTCTGTAAGTGGATTTGTTGGTATTTCTGTGCCATTGGGCGGAAAGAAATCCAATAAAGAAGGATAAGATAAAATAATTTCTCTCTCTTAAACATTCTCTTTTTAATATTCTCTATCGAATAAAAAACGTATTGTATGCAGCCTGTCATCTCTGACCTTTCATTTAGGTTTTAAGAGTGACAGGCTGCTTTTTTATGTGTCTGAAATGAGAGGGAGTGGGGCTGTCAGAATCAGAACCACTTGATCTTCCTGAATATGATAAACGCCAATGTCGACAGTACCACAGAACAGAGAATAATCAATGCAAAGGCATATGGTACCTCTTCCAGATGGATGTCCACATTCATTCCGTAGAAGCTGGCTATCAACGTCGGAATCATCAGAGTTATGGAAAGGCTGGTCATACGTTTCATGATGGCATTCACGTTGTTGGAGATGATGGAGGCGAAGGCATCCATCGTTCCGGTGAGGATATCACTATAGATATTCACCGTATTAAACGCCTGTTTCAACTCAATGATAACGTCTTCTACCAGTTCCTTATCCAGAAAGTCGGTGTCCTGAAAGATACTTTGCAGCTTACCGATCATCACTTCATTTCCCCGGATGGAGGTGTTGAAGTAAACCAGTGTTTTCTGTAATCTCATCAGACGGAGCAGGTCCTCGTTGCGGATACTACGTTCCAATTCTTTTTCGGCGGCGCTGATATCCAGATTTATCTGCTTCAGATATTTCAGGAACCATACGGCAGACGAATAAATCAGCCGTAGGATCAGATCGAGCTTGTTGCGGACTTCGATTCCCTTTCTGCGGGTGTGTTCGATGAAGTCAGGCAGCAGATCTGTGTTGTGATAGCAGACTGATACAATGATTTCATTGTTGGTGATGATACCGATGGGTACAGTGCCGAAGGGAAGACTTTCATTCTGTTTGTTTTGCATCGGGATACGTAGAATCGTCAACAGCCAGTTGCCTTCTGTGTCGGTACGCGGACGTTCGTCCGTATCGGCTATATCGTTCAAGAATGATTCGGGTACGTTCAGGGTTTTAGTCAGAAATTCAAAATCATCGTTGTTTGGGCATACCACGTTTACCCAGCAGTTAGGAAGCCATTGCGGTTTTTCCACAAAGCCAGCTTCACAATAAAGATATGTTCTCATCTTATTGCCTCCTTTCGTTTGTTTACACGAGCAGAGGCATCAGTTTTCAATGACTCTGTTCGCTTTAATTAATACTATTAGTGCACGTTCGCGGGTTTGAATCGTCCATATTTCTATGATTTAATTTTAAAGCGGTGCAAAGATACGGAAAATTAGCCGGGCTTCCGTCTTTTGCTTTGTTTTTTTTGATGGAATAATGGTCTCAAACCGTACAGAAATGAAGAATGATGAATGGAGAATGAAGAATTACTTTGCAGCTGCAGCGTGATAGCGCAGCCAATTCTTCATTCAAATCCGTACAGTATAGAGCTCAAACCGGGTTTTCGGACTGATCCAGTAATTCTTCATTTAAAACTCATTCATAATGATTAAAACCGATGTTTTATTGTCATCTGTCAGCTTTTAGTAGGCAAACTGTTTATAATAAGATAATTAGCTCCTGACAATACCCCCTGATAATACGGCTTGACTATTTGATAAAGAGTCCCTTTGTAAGTATGCTTGGAG
>NZ_KV804486.1:0-464 GCF_001811315.1 Bacteroides sp. HMSC067B03
AGTGGTTGAACGTCTTGGGGAGACATCGGGAAAAACAGCCGGAAAACTGGAAGGGCTGGGAAAGGGAATGTTCTTTCTCAACCAGCTGAAGGAAGGTGTTGACAATATCCGTGATTCCTTTAACGACGCCATCGAACCGGGCATCCGGTTTGAAACTGCCGTTGCCGAAATGTCCGGTATCACCAACATGGAGGGGAAGGAACTGGACGTTCTCGCCACCAAAGCCCGTAACACGGCAAAAGCGTTCGGTGTCGATGCGTCAAATGCTATGGTCGTTTATAAGGACTTGCTTTCAAAGATTACTCCGGAACTGAAAAAAGCACCGGACGCGCTCGAAATCATGTCGAATAATGTAATGACACTTAGTAAAACGATGCAAAATGACGTCCCCGGAGCGTCTGCAGCCATGTCCACCGCCATGAACCAGTATAAGGTTTCCCTTGATGATCCGATGAAAGCCGCAC
>NZ_KV804487.1:0-339 GCF_001811315.1 Bacteroides sp. HMSC067B03
GAAAGTCCGTTTCGGCAGACGGTTTTGTGCCTTCTGCCACCTTCTTTGCTGTTTCCGCATTATAAAACGGGCAGTCGTTATTCTCAAAGAACTTGATGCCCATGAAGCCTTTCGGTTTTCCGGTTACCGGATCAAGGTAGAAATTACGGTCATAGAAGTACTTGGACGCATCCTTATCCAGCAACAAGTCACCCATATGCAGTGGGGAAAGTACTATGTACAAGGCATCGGTAACGGGAAGGTTCCATGTTTTTGCGAGCGTTGCAAAATCGACTAGATCCTTATAAGACAGTCTCAAACGACCGTTAATATCTTTCTCACCCGTTGTCCGGATAACAG
>NZ_KV804488.1:0-240 GCF_001811315.1 Bacteroides sp. HMSC067B03
AAATTTTAAAAATATCAAAAATTAACATGGGAAAAGCAGAGGACAGACCAGTCTATCAATTAATGTATCGGTTATTAATGTTGATACTTGATGCAAGAGACAAGTTTCCGAAGAATTACAGGTACGAATTCGGTACGGAACTTATGATGTCCGCCCTTCGTTGTTGCGAGTTGATCCGTTATGCAAATTCAAGCCTTCCGCGTCGAGTGGAATACCTGAACGAATTCCTTGTTAAGTTTG
>NZ_KV804489.1:0-1667 GCF_001811315.1 Bacteroides sp. HMSC067B03
TTACTAAAGTTTCCCACCCAAATAAATAGATAGAAAAATAACAGTTTGTCGAATTTTCTTTGTAAATTAGTAATCGCTAAAGAACTGATTTTAAAGACAAGACAACAAAACTGTTATGGAAGCAAAAATAGAGAAAATAAGTGAGTTATCCAAACTTTTGAGTGTTAAAACCCGAATGAGTGATGATTTATTTCATCTTTTTGGCAAGTTTGGCATCGGTCACCTATTATCTCGCCTTTCATTGGAGAAACAGGACGGAGTTTCGGCTTCGGAGTTGCTCCTCTCTCTTTGCCTCTTCCGCATTGTGGGCGAGAGCATCCATAGTATATGCAAACATAAGATATATGAGCTTTCAAATCATGGTAAGAACTGTTTCTATCGCATGATGATTCGCCCACAGATGGATTGGAGACGATTGATGAACCACTTTGCACTGCGTTATATGTGCCTATTGCGTAAGTATGGCGAAGTTCCTCAATCAGATACCACTACATGTTTCATTATAGATGACACCGTACTTGAGAAGAGTGGTGTGAGGATGGAGGGTATCAGTCGTGTTTTCGACCATATGAAAGGCAGATGCGTATTGGGCTACAAGCTGTTACTTTGTGCCTTCTTTGACGGCAAGACAACTATACCCTTTGATTTTTCACTACATCAAGAAAAGGGGAAGCAAGGCAACTACGGGCTGACAAGACAGCAACTCAAAAAGGCATATCACACCAAGAGGAACACCGGCAATCCTGATTATAAGCGCTTTCAAGAGTGTAAGATGTCTAAGCTGGAAGTTGCCATGGATATGCTTCGCCGTGGATGGAAGATGGGGTTACATGCGAAGTATGTGATTACCGATAGTTGGTTCACCTGCGAGCAACTTATGACATGTGTTAGAAGCATAGGTAAAGGGGCAATGCACTTTGTTGGACTTGCAAAAATGGGAAAGACAAAATACACTATATCGGGCAAAAAGAAAAATGCTGCAGAACTCATTGCCACCTATGAACGTGAACGAGGAAAGAACTGTCGTAAATACAAATGTCGATATATTCAGCTCAACGGCAACTTAGGAGATATACCTATCAGAATCTTCCTCATCAAGTATGGTAGAAACTCCGCATGGAACGTTCTGCTCACCACGGATACAACGATGTCTTTCGTAAAAGCCTTTGAAGTGTATCAGATTAGATGGAACATAGAGGTGATGAACAAGGAGACTAAGCAATATCTCGGATTAGGAGGTTATCAAGGTTGTGACTTTAATGGTCAGATAGCCGACGCAACGCTGTGTTACCTTACATATACCGTCATGGCTTTGGAAAAGAGATTCACAGAATATCAAACCATGGGCGAACTCTTTTCGGATATGGAGGGTGATCTCATGGCACTCACGTTATGGAAGCGAGTTCTTACCTGCATCGAACGCATTCTTCGCATTTTAGGAGAAATACTTGGAATGACGCCCCAATACCTTATGGCTACAATCAGCGGAAACGACAAAGAGATGAGCAAAATCCTTGTAATGGCTGAAGCGTTGGAAAAATGGGACGAAGTATGTGGATAGTCTGCATAACTTCTGTTAGGCATGTGTTAACAGTCAATGGATATGGGGGAAGACAGACAAAGGAAAATGAGAAAAGTTAGTGTTTTAAGGGGTGGGAAACTTTAGT
>NZ_KV804490.1:0-209 GCF_001811315.1 Bacteroides sp. HMSC067B03
GATAACATGAAAGAATGTGTTCAAACCACCTTTGCAGATTTATTTGAACACATTCCTGTTTTGAACACAATAAGTAGTTAATGACGATTATTCGCTTCCTCAATATCCCATAAACCTATAAAAATCACAAGCCATATCAACGGCACACACGCACTAATCATAGCCAATACCACAAAAAAGAGCCAAACAAGTATCTTATAATAAAACAT
>NZ_KV804491.1:0-702 GCF_001811315.1 Bacteroides sp. HMSC067B03
TATAATCATTTCTATATTCTTCTAACGCTGAATCTATAACGCCCAAATCATACTTATTCATATACTCATGCATACTAATATCACGTTGTTCATTAGTCGTCCATTCATTGGTATCTTTATCTATAAAAATATCAATAAATTCCTGACTATATCCTTTTTGCTGCAAGATATAAGCCGTATCAAACTTTTTATTTTCAGCTTGAATACGAGCATCATTAAATATTGCAAAATGATTCGCATGTATAGCCTCATGGGTTAAGGTGACAACTAATGCCTCATCAACAGAATTCACTTTACTCCAATCATAACCAATATTATCTATCCTATTGAGTGGAATATACCAACCTTGATCAGTTATATACTGACTATTAAAAACTATATGATAAGAGTCATCAGATTTCCATGTTGTATAAGCTGTAGTATTCTCATCCATATCTTCTATGCTAAATGTCAGATGTAAATAGCCCTTATCAAAATAACTAAGCAAAGTTTTAAGTACAGAATTACTCTTTAAAATATTCACCATCTGTTCGTTAAATACAGGCTGAGAATCTAAATTTAAAGTAAAGTTTCTTATATTGCCAATATCTACGCCATCAGTCAAAGCATTGCCAGAACTATCTCCGGAAGTACTACCAGAACCTCCACCACCAGTTAAATACCCTTCACCATAGTTACCATATCCATAGTAGTAACCATTTC
>NZ_KV804492.1:0-828 GCF_001811315.1 Bacteroides sp. HMSC067B03
GTGGAGGAGATTTTTGGCCTATATTTCCTAATGGTCCTTTGGAAAATCCTAATGGTGGATATCCTTATTCTAATGGTCAACAAGGTTATAATGGAAATCCAGGGATTAATGGGAATCCAGGCTATGGCTATTATGGTTATTATGGCTATTATGATACTGGTTATTATGGAGGAGGAAGTGGTGGAAATGTAAGTTCTGATGATGATGGTAATCCCAATTTAATACATCTTAATGATGGAGAGTGTGTTGTTGCTGCAATAGCCAATGCTGGAATAATGTTAGGTGTAGATTTATCTGTATCGTCCATTACTTCCGATCTAAAAAAATATAAAGATAATAAGATTAATAGATATGTGATAAGTGATGAGTTACTGGGAAATATTTTGGATGATTATTTTGATGTAACAATAGCAAGTGAAGTGTCTGAAATAACCAAACCGGTAGTTCTCGGTAAACCTGTTTGTGTACGATTAATAATACAGCAAAATACCGTAGATGGTATCGAATATCAGCAATTGCACGATGTTGTTATTACGGGTGTAAATAACAGTATGAATGGTTATTTTGAGTATTATGATTCTGTGACAGGTGAAATAGGCCATTTGACAAAAAGTGAACTGGAAACTAAAACAACGCGAAAATTTTATATATTGGACCATAAATAGAACTTAAATATGAAGAACATATTAATTCTTTTCTTGATTCTTTTCTCTTTACATGGGACTTGTTATTGTCAAGTGTCTTCTAGCGATTCTTTGTATAAACGTATACCTGTTGTAAGGTATACTTCAAGAGACTTTTTGGCAATAGTCAATGACGCTTTTATAC
>NZ_KV804492.1:928-1724 GCF_001811315.1 Bacteroides sp. HMSC067B03
GATTTGGTAAATCCCATGTCTATCGAAGGAAATTTTTTGACATTAATAAAATTGATACACAACTATTCTTTGGCGAAGACAGTCTATTTATTGTTTCTATAAAAAATGAATCATTAAGTTGGCCTGATCTTCCTATCTATCGTATTTATGGGATGAAAAAGTGTGACGGATATTTATATGGATTAACTTGGGGTAAGAGAGAATTATATTCATTTTCTGATTTGCTCAAAACCCGTTATGGTTCTATCGATAAGTTTCGCGAGATATATCTGAATGATGTCAGAGATAACCTTAGTCTTATGGGCGACGAGTATAATGGAATAGCATTATATCCTAATGATAAACGTGGAATGCAATCTTTTTTAGAAAAAGACTATGTGATCTATGAAAGATATAATCCTGCTGATACGGTAGGAGTATTAAATAGATTTGTGTCATTAGTTTCGACCTATACCTTGTTGAAGGAAAAACAGAAAGATCTGCTTGAAGATAAAATAATGGAAAGGGTTCGTTATAATCATACGATGAACATAGTGAAAAAGGAGGTAAAAGATTATATTCCTTCAGAAATAATTTTATATGGGGCGGATATAACAGTCTTGTTGTCCAGTGTACTAACAGAATCACAATATAAGGTGGTCTATTCTGCGCTTCAGAGTTGTAATTCTTACAGGCGTGATGCTATATTTGGTCTGCACTTATTCAGATCTCCTAAAAATATATGGGACGATGGCGATTATGCTACATCGTATGAAGATATGTTGAAGGAAACGGCAAATAATCTTTTGAATCATGT
>NZ_KV804493.1:0-48209 GCF_001811315.1 Bacteroides sp. HMSC067B03
GAAGAAAAACACGGCATCGCCGAGACGCTTACGAAATTGCTCTGATATCGCCTATCTATCATACTATTTTGTCTTATCTCTCATGCAAATAGAAAGTAGATATGTTAGTGTTCATGTAGTTCCAAGATTAATCTCATGTAGTTCCAAGATTAGTTTCAACCGGTGAAACAAAGTGTTTCATGCCTTGGAACAAAGTGTTTCAAGCAATGAAACAAAGTGTTTCGTACGGTGAAACAAAGTGTTTCAAGCGTTTGAAACTATTTGAAACACCTGTTGAAGTTCTTTGGAGCACCTATCTACTTGATTAACTTGACTGTAGCTACTGTTTCGCTTAACCTGTTCTTTCAGGAAGTACTAAATCATTTTTCAGCCGACAATGCATGAGTTATCAGCTATTAACGCCTGATTGTCCAACTATTAACAACTGACACATCAATCATTAATAACTGACACAACAGGCGTTAACATCCTGAATGCAAGGAGTAAGTAGAAAAAAAAGATGTATTATGGCATACATACAAAGTGAGAGCAACCGCTTGCTCTCATACTGCCACCACACTTGCTACAATCGCTGTAAGGCCGATGGATAAAGGGATACAGACCAATAGTTAGAGCATGAGAGCAAAACCTATGTTTAATTCATGTGGAGGGATATTTCTATCCCAGTAACTTATCAATGATAAAATGACCGATGAAAAATAAATCACCCATGAAGACAACACTGAATATCAGAAAAGCGATAGCGGTACTCCAGCGATAATCCCCTTCGTCCTCCCCGCGCTTGATACGCAGCAGGGAGCTATACAAGCAATCGCCCGCAATGAACAGCACAAACAGACTCGGTATCAAGTCACCCCACGATACCAACCACAAGTTATCACCCTTTCCCATCAGGAAGGTCAATGCTACGGCCAACAGGAAGACAGAAGCATACTGCAAATCTTTTCTCTTCGAATTCATAGCGGTCATATTTAAAGTACTTTTCACAAAGATATCGAATCTCTTCCAATAATCCTTATCAATTCCATCTAAAAAAGATTATGTCTGATCAGAAGGTTCGGACGGACCGCTCCCCGCTCTGGCGGATTTCTTTTTCAGCCGGCCACTCTTTTTCAGCGCCTCGGCAATAATCCACTGAAGTTGTCCGTTTGTACTGCGAAATTCATCGGCGGCCCATTTTTCAATGGCATCCATCGTCTCGGCATCTACACGCAAAACAAAACTCTTGATTGAAGATTCTTTTTTAGCCACTACTTTCCTACCTTACTTTTTTTATTGATTAATGATTCAACGTACCTGTATTGACTACCGGCTGCGCAGCTTCATCCGCACAAAGAACTACAAGCAGATTGCTGACCATCGCTGCCTTCTTGTCCTCGTCCAATTCCACAATTTCCTCTTCAGAAAGTTTATGCAAAGCCATACGTACCATAGATACGGCACCCTCCACAGTCTTCTCACGGGCACTGATAATAGCCGAAGCCTGCTGACGACGCAACATAACCGCCGCAATCTCAGGAGCATAAGCCAGATAGTTGATACGAGCCTCCACAATTTCCATTCCAGCCATTGCCAGACGCTCGTTAAGCTGATGCTCCAACTGGTCGTTGATTTCATCCCCTCCGCTGCGTAAGGTCAACTCATCCGCATTCGCCTCATTATCATCGTAAGCATACAACCCCGCCACCTGACGAAGAGCAGCATCACTCTGCACACGAACAAAATCTTCAAAAGCATTCATTCGTCCGGCAACGGTTACGCTCATCTGTCCGGTTCCTTTGTTATCCGCCATCGTCTGCGCATCGATTTCGAACATTGCCTTATACGTATCTTTCAGTTTCCAGACAAGCACCAGCCCTATCAAGACAGGATTACCGATTTTGTCATTCACCTTTATAGGTTCTATATCCAGATTACGGGCACGCAAAGAAAGTTTCTTCTTATTCATGAAAGGATTCACCCAGAAGAAACCGGTTTCCGTAAACGTACCCTTGTACTTTCCGAAGAATACCATTGCCCGGGCTTCATTCGGTTCCTGAGAAAAATATCCCGGAATCATCATAACAGCCGCTGCAATAAAGAGGATCAGCAGCAAGAACAAAACAATACTCCCTTTAAAAAGGAGAAAACTCATCACAACCAAAAGGGGGAGTATCGCCAAATTAATAAACAAGGCTACAAACCCATTAATAACCACGTCATTGTACTGAAATTCTTTTGTATCCATAGCATTATATTTTGATATTATTTTGATATCACAAATATATCACTTTTTAATTTTATAATGCAAGAAGAAAGACTCTTTTTTCTCGGTTATACATCATTTTTAACTAAACAGCAGTCATCCGATACTAAACAAATTTAAAAGGTGAAGAAAATAAGGGGTTATCTCAAACTAAAACGGACATGTATTTTGAGGTATTTAAGTTTATTGTTATTTTTGCAGGGTATGAACTTAATACCTTAGACAAGTAAAATATAAAACGACCTATAAAATGAGAAAAGTAAGTTTAGCCCTGCTCCTCTGCCTTCTCTGCCTCGCCGGAATGGCACAAGGACAAAAGGCACTTGATTTAAAAGATATTACCTCCGGACGTTTCCGCCCGGAAAACATTCAGGGAGTCATCCCTATGCCCGATGGGGAGCACTACACACAAATGAGCGCCGACGGTACGCAAATCATCAAATACTCATTCCGTACAGGAGAAAAGGTAGAAGTGATTTTCGACGTAAACCAGGCACGTGAATGTGACTTTAAGAATTTCGACAGCTACCAGTTCTCACCCGACGGTGACAAACTGCTGATTGCTACCCGAACAACCCCGATCTACCGGCATTCTTACACAGCTGTACATTATATATACCCTTTGAAACGAAATGATAAGGGAGTTACGACAAACAACATTATTGAACGGCTGTCCGACGGCGGACCTCAACAGGTCCCCGTCTTTTCTCCGGATGGGACGATGATCGCTTTTGTGCGTGACAATAATATATTCCTCGTGAAGTTGCTCTACGGCAACAGCGAAAGTCAGGTTACCGAAGACGGCAAGCAAAACAGCGTTCTCAATGGTATCCCCGACTGGGTATACGAAGAAGAATTCGGTTTCAACCGTGCTCTGGAGTTCAGCGCCGACAATACCATGATTGCTTTCATCCGCTTCGACGAATCGGAAGTTCCTTCCTATTCCTTCCCGATGTTCGCGGGTGAAGCACCGCAGATTACTCCTTTGAAAGATTATCCGGGCGAATATACGTATAAGTATCCGAAAGCAGGATATCCGAATTCGAAGGTAGAAGTACGTACATACGATATCAAATCACACGTGACCCGTACGATGAAGCTACCGATAGATGCAGACGGATATATTCCCCGTATCCGCTTCACGAAAGATGCCAGCAAACTTGCTGTCATGACACTGAACCGTCACCAAGACCGTTTCGATCTTTATTTTGCCGATCCGCGTTCAACTCTCTGCAAATTAGTGTTGCGTGATGAATCACCTTATTATATTAAGGAGAATGTCTTCGACAATATCAAGTTCTATCCCGAAACTTTCAGTCTGCTTAGTGAGCGTGACGGTTTCAGTCATCTGTACTGGTACAGCATGGGTGGCAACCTCATCAAGAAAGTGACCAACGGCAAATATGAAGTGAAAGATTTTCTGGGTTATGATGAAGCAGACGGTTCGTTCTATTATACCAGCAATGAGGAAAGTCCTTTGCGCAAAGCTGTCTATAAGATCGACAAGAAAGGCAAAAAACTGAAACTGTCTCAACGTGAAGGCACCAACACACCGCTTTTCAGCCAGTCGATGAAGTATTACATGAACAAATTCTCGAATCTGGATACTCCTATGCTCGTTACGCTGAACGACAATACAGGCAAAACCTTAAAGACGCTCATCAACAACGACCAACTGAAGCAAACGTTATCCGGTTATGCGATTCCGCAAAAAGAGTTCTTTACTTTCCAGACGACGGACGGAGTGACTCTGAACGGATGGATGATGAAGCCGGCCAATTTCTCCGCATCCAAGAAATATCCGGTACTGATGTACCAATATAGCGGACCGGGTTCACAACAAGTACTGGATACTTGGGGAATCAGTTGGGAAACTTACATGGCAAGCCTCGGTTACATTGTTGTATGCGTAGATGGTCGTGGCACAGGAGGTCGCGGAGAAGCGTTCGAGAAATGCACATATCTCAAAATCGGTGTGAAAGAAGCCAAAGATCAGGTTGAAACGGCTCTCTATCTGGGTAAACAGCCCTATGTGGACAAAGACCGTATCGGAATCTGGGGATGGAGCTATGGCGGATACATGACATTAATGAGCATGAGCGAAGGAACTCCGGTGTTCAAAGCCGGTGTAGCTGTTGCCGCACCTACCGACTGGCGTTTCTACGACACCATATACACGGAACGCTTTATGCGTACTCCGAAAGAGAATGCGGAAGGATACAAAGAGTCATCTGCTTTCACACGTGCTGATAAACTGCATGGCAATCTGTTGCTGGTACACGGCATGACAGATGATAATGTTCACTTCCAGAACTGTGCAGAATATGCCGAACATCTGGTACAGTTGGGCAAGCAGTTTGATATGCAAGTATATACCAATCGCAACCATGGCATATACGGCGGCAACACCCGTCAGCATCTATATACACGATTAACCAACTTCTTCCTGAATAACTTGTAATGGCTGACAGAGTGCGTAAGCCCGAGTGGCTGAAAATAAATATCGGCGCCAACAACCGTTACACCGAAACTAAAAGAATAGTCGACTCCCACTGCCTGCATACAATATGCAGCAGTGGGCGTTGTCCCAATATGGGAGAATGCTGGGGAAAAGGAACCGCCACATTTATGATCGGGGGGGACATCTGTACCCGTAGCTGCAAATTCTGTAATACGCAAACCGGACGCCCGCATCCGCTGGATACCAACGAACCCACGCATGTGGCAGAGTCTATCGCCCTCATGAAACTAGATCATGCGGTAGTTACCTCAGTAGACCGTGACGATCTGCCTGACTTGGGAGCCGGACATTGGGCACATACGATCCGTGAAATCAAACGACTGAATCCGCAAACCACTATCGAGGTGCTGATACCCGATTTCCAGGGTAGAATGGACCTGGTCGATCTGGTCATAGAAGAGAATCCCGACATTATCTCTCACAATATGGAGACGGTAAGACGTATCAGCCCGCTGGTCCGCAGTGCTGCCAACTACGATACCAGCCTGCAAGTAATCGGTCATGTTGCCGGAAGCGGAATCAAATCGAAAAGCGGTATTATGGTCGGGCTGGGAGAAACTCCCCGGGAAGTAGAAACAATCATGGACGATCTGCTGGCAGTCGGCTGCCAGATTCTTACGATAGGACAATATTTGCAGCCTACGCACCGGCATTATCCGGTTGCCGAGTATGTGACGCCACAGCAATTTGCCGCTTATAAAACAATCGGATTAGAGAAAGGATTCAGCATTGTAGAAAGCGCTCCTCTTGTCCGCTCGTCCTATCATGCAGAGAAACACATACGATAGAAAACAAAACACATTCCCTATTTGTTTTATAGGTAAAACCGGCAAATAAACATAAAGATGGATCATAAAGGAACACTTTCTTCCGCGTTTAACATGTCATTGGGTTTTATCCCCGTTATTATTTCCATTTTATTGTGTGAATTTATAACGCAAGACACGGCTATTTACATCGGTACTAGTATAGGTATCGTAGGGATATACCTATTACTACACCGCAAAGGAACGCTGATCCCTAATTTTATTCTTTATATAGCTACCGGAATGCTGGCACTGCTCTCGCTCGCAGCCTTGATTCCCGGCGACTATGTTCCGCCCGGCGCCCTGCCCCTTACACTGGAAGTCAGTATCCTCATTCCGATGCTGATACTCTACATGCATAAAAAAAGATTTATCAATCACTTTCTGAGACAGATAGGCTCCTGCAACAAACGCTTGTACGCGCAAGGAGCAGAGGCTGCCGTTGTCTCAGCACGCTTTGCATTGATCTTCGGCATATTGCATTTTATCATTATCAGCATTGTGGTAGCCTGTCAGGACCCTTTAAGCCAGACAAGTCTGATGGTACTTTACAAAGTATTTCCACCTGTCGTATTTGTGATGGCTATCCTGTTCAATCAGATCGCTATCCGGTATTTCAACCATCTGATGTCGCACACGGAATATGTACCTATAGTCAACACCAAAGGAGACGTAATCGGGAGAAGTCTTGCCATAGAAGCGCTCAACTATAAAAATACATATATCAATCCGGTCATAAGAATAGCCGTATCCACTCACGGGATGCTGTTTCTTTGCGACAGACCGATGAACGCTATTCTGGACAAGGGGAAAACGGACATACCAATGGAATGTTATCTCCGCTATGGTGAATCGCTCACCGAAGGAGTCAACCGTCTGGTACACAATGCGCTCCCACAGGCAGCAGAAGATATCAAGCCACAGTTCAACATCGTCTATCACTTTGAGAATGACATAACCAACCGGCTCATCTATCTCTTCATCGTCGACATTAAAGATGATTCTATCCTTTGTACTCCCCGCTTTAAGAACAGTAAGCTATGGAATTTCAAGCAGATAGAAGAGAATATGGGCAAAGGCTTTTTCAGCAGTTGCTTCGAAGATGAATACGAACACTTGAAAGATGTTATTTGTATAAGAGAAAAATACAAGGAATCTTAGATAATTCGGGAACATGTCCTTTCCAGTCTTTCACTGTACGAGTTTGTATCAACTCACCTTCACAAGTGATATTGGCAGCAATGCATAGTTTTGTCTGCGGACGGCAGTTCTGCAATATATCCTCTATCATCTTATGATTCCGGTAAGGAGTTTCGATGAATAGCTGTGTCTGGCTTTCGGCGTAGACGCGTTGTTCCAGTGTCTTCAGTTTCCTGGCCCGTTCGCCCGGTTCTATCGGCAGATAGCCGTGAAAGGCAAAGCTCTGTCCGTTAAATCCCGAAGCCATCACAGAAAGAATGATAGATGACGGGCCTACCAGGGGAACCACTTTCAACTTCTTGCGCTGGGCAATGGCAACTACATCTGCTCCCGGATCGGCAACGGCAGGACAACCTGCCTCTGAAATCACCCCCATTGAGGCTCCATCCGCCAAAGGTTTCAGATAACCGGAAATGTCTTCGGGAGAAGTATGCTTATTCAGCGGATAGAATGTCAGCGAATCAATGTCAATCTCCCGATCAACCTTCTTCAGAAAGCGACGGGCAGAACGAACATCCTCGACAATAAAATGCCGGATACCACGAATAATCTCCGTATTATAAGAAGGCAACACCTGTTCAAGAGGTGTATCGCCCAATGTGACAGGCAACAGATAAAGAGCAGTTTCCACTTTGAAAATGAAGAATTAAGAATGAAGAATTAAGAATAATAAATTTGGCGGATCAGAGTTTCAGGTAGCCCGATTCCTCAAACATATTCTGATAATCGGTAAGCTCTAACAGATCCTTTATTTTAAGGTCCTTATGCTTTTTCATATACGATGCGATAATCCGCGCACCCACCCACGAACCGATCAATGCAGGCGCTTGTCCTCCCAGCATGTCAACAGTCGGCGCCGGTTTCATATAGTAACGGATCACCATCGGGTCTCGTGCATGCAAGTGATCGTTTGCACAGATATACTCCCAGATGTCCTTCTCATTTTTCTTGCACCAGTCGTTTTCCTGCTCCGAATACCCCATCACCTGACCGATATCTTCATAACCGAGCAGATGCTGCACGACGTAATTGATTTTGCCGGAATGCATCATCAGATCGACCAGGCAAGTACCTTCGTGATAGTTCAGTCCGTAACGGCTGAGAAGATAGAATGAGAAACAATCCGGTACAATCCGTTCCGGGCGCATCGAAGCACATTGATAATCGTAATAGAAACGTTTATAAAGAGGATAGTCTTCTCCCATATACTTATCGAGGCTGATCCCCAGCAAGGTATCCACCAGAATAATCGATTCATTGAATGCGGATATCTGCGAATAAATAAATGGTACTTTCGTGTCGGGAACCTCCTTCTTCAGTTTCCGGAATCCTTTGGTGAGTCCTTTTTCTACTCCGTCAAGATTAGGATATTTCGCTTCGACATCGCTCAACAAACGAAGCAATGTACTGTCCGAATAGAACTTTTGCAGTCGTTGTGAAATGGTGTCGTCCTTCACCGTACCGATAGAAAGCACATCTTCTATCAGAATCTTTGTCGGCTGCCGATAGTCCATAGTCAACTTCTGCATAGCAGAAAAGCTGTTGGAGCGAACATATTCGCTCAACAGCTTATCGTATCTCAGAACAGAAATCCCTTCATCTTTCTGCTCCGCAACCTTTCCTGTGCTTAAGCCGCAGGAGGCGAAAAGCATACCTATTAATATAGTAAGAAGAGAGATCCGTAGTTTCATAACTTTTTATCCGTAAATGATATTACCATTTTCGTCCATGTACTCATCCAGTCCTTTCTCGTAAGTAGCCATTGCACGAAGACTCATACCTACGCTGGAGAAACCACCGTCATGGAATAAGTTCTGCATAGTCACCTTACGGGTGAGATCGGAGAACATGACGATACAATAATCGGCACATTCGTCAGCCGTTGCGTTTCCGAGCGGAGACATACGGTTAGCAAAGTCGTACAGTTTATCCATACCTTTCACTCCCGAACCGGCTGTAGTGAATGTAGGCGACTGTGAAATCGTATTCACACGTACACTATGCTCACGTCCGTAGATATAACCGAAGCTGCGTGCGATAGATTCCAGCAATGCTTTGGCATCTGCCATGTCATTGTAACCGTAGAAAGTACGCTGTGCAGCTACATAACTCAAAGCTACAATAGAACCATAGTCTGCAATAGCATTCAGCTTCTTGGCAGACTGGATCATTTTATGGAATGAAACAGCTGAAATATCCAATGTTTTATCCAGCATTCCATAGTCAAGGTCATCATAAGTACGTTTCTTGCGCACGTTAGGAGACATACCGATAGAGTGCAATACAAAATCAATTTGTCCACCCAGTACATCCATAGATGTCTTGAATACGTTCGACAAATCTTCCACACTGGTAGCATCTGCCGGCACTACCTGACAGTTCAGTTTTTCAGCTAATGCATTGACTTCTCCCATACGGATAGCCATCGGAGTATTTGATAATGTAATGATCGCACCTTCTTCTACGGCACGCTCTGCTACTTTCCAGGCGATAGACTGGTCGTTCAGGGCACCGAAGATAATTCCTCTTTTTCCTTTCAACAAGTTGTTACTCATATCTTCTAATAGTTAAATTTTGTGCAAAGATAGTATCTTTCTGCATAAAAACACGAGAAGTGTGCAAATATTAGACATAAATGACAAAAAATACACGTATTCTATCAATAACTCCACATCCGCCTGCAGTTTCCCCCCTATCTTTGCCAATGATAATTAAGAGGTTTTTTCATAATATTTATTTAAGGTTAGAATTAGGTTAACATGAATTGGTCTTATTCCTTTCCGGCAGGCCGCCTGCGAGAGGTCGCCTGCCGAGGGAGATAAGCGTTATGAGAAAACCATCTTAGCAATCAGAAAAGAGAAATACCAGAAAAACAATAAATGTATAACCCTATAGAAATAGTTACTAAATGAACACAATGACAAGAAGACTCCTCTGGATGGTCGTATGTTGTTTGCCGTTTATCTCGGGATGCAAACAAAGTGAGTGCGCAATAAGCGAGAACGCAATAGACGACACCATTTACCAGAATTTACCTTTCGATATGCCGAAAGTGCAACAGCCGGTTTTTCCCGCTTATGAGGTAAATATCTCTAAATTCGGAGCCAAAGGGGACGGAATGACCCTGAATACGAAAGCCATCAATGATGCTATAAAAGAAGTAAACCAGCGTGGCGGAGGTAAGGTGATTATCCCGGAAGGTACCTGGTTGACCGGCCCTATCGAACTGCTCAGCAACGTGAATCTTTATACGGAACGGAATGCACTGGTACTCTTTACGGGGGACTTCGAAGCATATCCTATTATCCCGACTTCTTTCGAAGGACTGGACACCCGCCGTTGCCAATCACCGATTTCAGCACGCGACGCCGAGAATATAGCCATCACAGGATATGGAATATTTGACGGCAACGGAGATTGCTGGCGCCCGGTGAAGAAGGAAAAGCTAACTGCTTCGCAATGGAACAAACTGGTAAAATCGGGTGGTGTGCTCGATGCGCAGGAAAGAATCTGGTACCCTACGGCAGGTTCGCTGAAAGGTGCAATGGCTTGTAAAGACTTTAATGTACCCGAAGGCATCAATACAGACGAAGAATGGAATGAAATCCGTGCATGGCTGCGTCCGGTATTGCTCAGTTTCGTAAAAAGTAAAAAGGTACTGTTGGAAGGTGTCACTTTCAAGAACTCACCGAGTTGGTGTTTACATCCGCTATCTTGCGAAGATATTACGGTAAATAATATTCAGGTGATCAACCCCTGGTATTCTCAGAACGGAGACGCACTCGACTTGGAATCTTGCAAGAACGCGCTGATTATCAACAGTGTATTCGATGCGGGAGATGATGCGATCTGTATCAAATCCGGTAAAGACGAGAACGGTCGTCGTCGCGGAGAACCTTGTCAGAATGTAATTGTAAAGAACAATACAGTGTTGCATGGACACGGCGGATTCGTGGTAGGCAGCGAAATGTCCGGTGGTGTGAAGAACATCTATGTAGAAGATTGTACCTTTCTGGGCACTGACGTAGGTCTGCGCTTCAAGAGTACACGCGGACGGGGTGGTGTTGTAGAAAATATCTATATCAACAACATCAACATGATCAATATACCGAACGAACCGTTACTGTTCGACCTGTTCTATGGTGGCAAAGGAGCCGGAGAAGAATCGGAAGAAGATCTGCTGAGCCGTATGAAAACAGCGATTCCTCCTGTTACCGAAGAGACTCCCGCCTTCCGTGATATCCATATTTCCAATATTATTTGCAGAGGTTCGGGCCGGGCAATGTTCTTCAACGGACTTCCGGAAATGCCTATCCGCAACGTAACAGTGAAGAACGTGGTAATGACAGAAGCTACCGACGGGGTTGTTATCAGTCAGGCAGACGGTGTCACACTGGAAAATATTTATGTAGAATCCACCAAAGGAAAGAATATTCTGAACGTCAAGAGTGCCAGAAACCTGAAAGTCGACGGCGAAACTTATGAAGAGATTGACGCAAAAGGACAGATATTGAATTTCAAATAAGAGATTCCACCACAGATACATAGTTATAAATGCTGGTTTTAGAGAGAGGGAAAGCTTTAAGGAACGTAGACTAATCCTATTTCATTTTGCAGAGAGCTGTTTGAACCTACGTTTTTAAGAGAATAAAATAATCAGCATTAATCTATGGCGTCTGTGGTTAATCGCAGAAAACCACAAAATCATTATATAGAGTAAAAAGCTCAAATAGCAGACTAATTTATCCTCCAAAGATAAGCCGGTCTGCTATTTTTTCAACTACTTTTGCAAAGAGAAATACGACGTATCACATCATGTATTAAAATCATGAAGAAGAATATTTTTATCATAGCACTCCTTACCGGATGTTGCTCTTTATCTGCCTGGGCTCAAAAACAGGAGAAAACCATTACTGTAGAAGTAAATAATAACTGGAACCGGGCAAAGACGGATGAACCGGTAGTAATCAATTTACATGATCTGCATACCGGATTTAAAGTAAAGTCCGCCGTAGTCATGGAAGGAAGTACTGAAATCCCTTCTCAGCTGGACGACCTGAACAGAGACCGCAAGATGGACGAACTTGCATTCGTCACCAGCCTCCCTGCTCACGGTAGAAAATCCTTTCAGGTCACACTGTCTTCCGAAAAGAGTACGAAGACTTATCCGGCCCGGGTTTATGCCGAAATGTTTATTGCCGACCCGAGAAAAGGAAAGCATCAATCGGTGCAAGCGATTACTGTGCCCGGCACCAGCAACATATACAGTATGGTTCGCCCTCATGGTCCGGTACTGGAATCGGAACTGGTAGGTTATCGTCTTTACTTTAACGAAAAGCAGACTCCGGATATCTACGGTAAGTTCAATAAAGGACTGGAGATCAAAGAATCTCAGTTCTACCCTACTGATGAACAGTTGGCAAGAGGATTCGGTGACGATGTCCTCCGGGTATTCGACAGTTGTGGTCCGGGGGCTTTCAAAGGATGGAACGGAAAAAAAGCAACTCATATAACTCCTGTAGATACCCGCACGGAGCGTATTATCTCTTACGGTCCGGTGCGTGTCATTGCAGAAATCGAAGTGACAGGCTGGAAATATCAAAATGCGGAGCTGGACATGATGACCCGTTACACACTCTATGCCGGACACCGTGATCTTCGCATTGAGGCATTCTTCGACGAACCTATCAAAAACGAAGTGTTCTGTACAGGCGTTCAGGATATTGTCGGTACTGCGGAGTCTTACTCGGATCATAAAGGACTTGTCGGCAGCTGGGGAACAGACTGGCCGGTAAACGATACCGTAAAATATGCCAAAGAAACGGTAGGACTTGGCACCTGCATTCCCCAACGATATGTAAAATCGGAAGAGAAAGACAAAGACAACTACCTTTACACCATCACATCTCCGGGAAACAAATACTTACAGTATCACACCACTTTCACTTCTATGAAAGAAACTTTCGGATATAAAACACCGGAAGCATGGTTTGCTTACCTCCGTGAATGGAAAGAAGAACTGGCACATCCGGTAACGGTGAAAATAAAAGATATTCATTAAACAGAGCGTACAAATACAACTAAACAATCAAATACCGGAGTGTTTACCAGTTTTTATACCGACTCCGCACAATTATTACTCCTTTGTGCGGAGTCTTTTTTTTACCTTTGCCCCATGGAGAAACGCTGATTGAATCTTTAAACATTAAACTATTATACCTATATCATGAAACGATTGACACAGACTTTAGCTTTCTGCCTGCTGACTGTTTTTACAGCAGTGGCACAGAAAAACTATGTATCCGAAGTATGGGTTTCCGATCTCGGAAACGGTAAATACAAGAATCCGGTGCTCTATGCCGATTATTCCGATCCGGACGCTTGCCGCGTAGGAGATGATTTCTATATGACTTCTTCCAGCTTCAACTGTCTGCCGGGATTGCAGATTCTACATTCCAAGGATTTAGTGAACTGGACGATCATCGGAGCCGCGGTTCCCTACGCCCTCACTCCTATTGAAACACCGGAACGTCCGGAACACGGCAACCGTGTCTGGGCACCCAGTATCCGCCATCACAACGGAGAGTTCTATATCTTCTGGGGAGATCCGGATCAAGGCGCTTTCATGGTAAAAGCCAAAGACCCGAAAGGTCCGTGGACGGAACCTGTTCTGGTAAAACCGGGAAAAGGAATCATCGATACCTGTCCGCTGTGGGATGAAGACGGAAAAGTATATCTGGTACATGCCTATGCGGGAAGCCGTGCCGGACTGAAAAGTGTAATCACCATCTGTGAATTGAATAAGGAGGCGACCAAAGCCATTACGCCCTCACGCATTATCTTCGACGGTCACGAAGCACACCAGACGTGTGAAGGCCCGAAGTTCTACAAAAGAAACGGTTATTATTATATCTTCCATCCGGCAGGCGGTGTGCCAACCGGTTGGCAGGTAGTGCTCCGTTCTAAGAATGTGTATGGTCCTTATAAATGGAAGACTGTACTGGCGCAGGGTGATTCTCCCGTCAATGGACCTCATCAGGGAGCCTGGGTAGATACTCCTTCCGGAGAAGACTGGTTCTTCCACTTCCAGGATGTAGGCGCTTACGGTCGCCTTGTCCACCTGCAACCTATGAAATGGGTGAATGACTGGCCTGTAATAGGTATCGACAAGGATGGTGACGGCTGCGGCGAACCGGTACTGACCTACCAAAAACCGAATATAGGAAAGACATATCCCATCTGTACACCGCAAGAAAGTGACGAATTCGACGGATATACGCTCTCTCCGCAATGGCAGTGGCATGCAAACATCAATGAAAAATGGGCATACTATGCCGGAGACCAAAGTTATGTCAGACTGTATTCTTATCCGGTGCCACAGGATTATAAGAATCTGTGGGATGTAGCTAACCTGTTGTTACAAAAAACTCCTTCCGACAATTTCACCGCCACAATGAAACTGACCTTTACGCCTAACCCCAAACTGAAAGGTGAACGTACAGGTTTGGTAGTAATGGGCAGAGACTACGCCGGACTGATTCTGGAAAACACGGACAAAGGTCTCGTTCTGTCCCAAATCGAATGTAAAAAGGCAGATAAGGGACAACCGGAACAGACAAACTCTTCAATCGATCTTACTCAAAACACAGTTTATCTAAAGGTACGCTTCAGCTGTGACGATAAAAAGATCAAAGCCAGCGAAGGAGGAAACGACCTCATTGTGATGTGCAACTTCAGCTATAGTCTTGACGGAAAGAAGTTCTCTCCATTAGGCAACCCTTTCCAAGCTAAAGAAGGACAATGGATTGGCACCAAAGTCGGCATGTTCTGCACCCGTCCGGCTATAGTTACCAACGATGGAGGATGGACAGATGTAGACTGGTTCCGGATTACAAAGAAATAACCTATTGGTCCGGATTCAGTAAGAAGGCATTGCGCAAGCAGTGACAATAGGTTGGCACAACTGTGCCATCGCATTGGCACGCCCGTGCCACCGTACTGGCACAGTTGTGCCAATGCGGTGGCACGGCCTCTTCTCCAGATGCCTTGACTGGAGCATTCTACAGTTATCAGTAATCCGTTTTTTATTCCTATCTTTGTAAGCAGAAAGAAAGGAAAACAGGATTAACATTTAAAACAAGAAGTTCAATGAAGAAACTAGTCATTTTCGATTTGGATGGTACATTACTAAATACCATTGCCGACCTTGCACATAGTACAAATTATGCCTTGAATAAGTTAGGATATCCCACACATGAGATCGAGAAATATAACTTCATGGTAGGAAATGGCATCGACAAACTTTTTGAGCGTGCCTTGCCGGAAGAAGAAAAGTCCAAAGAGAATGTACTGCGCGTACGCAAGGAATTCGTCCCTTACTATGACATTCATAATGCCGATGACAGCCGCCCTTATCCCGGTATTCCGGAATTGCTCTCATACTTACAGGATGCAGGTGTTCAGATTGCCGTAGCTTCCAACAAGTATCAGACAGCCACTCAAAAATTAGTCGACCACTATTTCCCGGAAATTCATTTTACAGCTGTATTCGGACAACGGGAAGGAGTCAAAGTTAAACCCGATCCGATTATTGTATCCGATATTCTGGAAGTTGCCAAAGTAGCCAAAGAAGAAGTGCTGTACGTAGGTGATTCCGGCGTGGATATGCAAACGGCTGCTAATGCAGGAGTGACTGCTTGTGGAGTGACGTGGGGTTTTCGTCCGCGTACGGAACTGGAGAAATTCAATCCTTCGTATATTGCAGATACTGCCGGAGAAATCAAAAAACTTATTCTATAGTATAAGAAGAATGACCGTACGATATCTCTATGCAAGTCATATTGGCATAGATACACCTTACGGTCATTCCTCAATATCTCCGGGAAGGGCTTTTGACTGCGCTTCTTGTAAGGTGGCAAAAGGCTTGTCAAGCGTGCCCGCATTTGAATCATCACCGTTGGTAGCTACCAAATAATTCGTAGCCGAAAGAGACAGGAAACACCCCATAAAAAAAAGACTAATACCTATATGCTTCTTCATTTGCCTGTATTTTAAAACCTATTGATAACTAATTTCCATTTTACTGTTAATTGTGTGCTTCTGTGTAACCTGACTCCTCTCTTCTACTATTAAACAAATACACCGTAACGGGAGTTTCTTTCCAGTTACCGTTTTCATGCCGCTAAATTACAGCTTTCTTTATAGTTTAGAATGTACATACGTACACAAAGCCTAGAAAATCGTATTTCACCTGAGATTTACATCAAGAGTGAACGATAATACATCGTTTCCTTGTTTTTCCGTACGCTATTACATTCTCTATTCTAAAAAGAAAATTAACTTTGTAACCATTAATAATAATGTAGAATCGTAGAAATCAAATATGAAAAATGCACTGCTGATATTCGCATTCTTATCTTTCTATCTCAGTTCAGTACATGCATCTGTCGAGATACGTTCGAACAAACTGACTACCGGTGACGGACTGGCGAATAATTCCATCCGATATATGTTTCAGGACAGCAAGGGATTTATGTGGATGGGAACCGTCAACGGATTAAGCTATTATGACGGTAACTCTTTTGTCAGTATCTACCCGGACCCTAATCTGCCGGTTTCATTGGCCGACCCGCGCATCCGGAATATGGAAGAAGATTCTAACGGTTTTTTATGGATCGCCACTCTCTCTTCTTTGTATAGCTGTTACGATTTAAAACATGGGCGTTTCGTCGATTTCACCGGTTGCGGAGAATACAAACAGAGCTATTCGAAAAAAATCATAGCATCCGACCAGTCTGTCTGGTTGTGGGATAACAATAACGGATGTCGTCGTGTCGTCTATCAGGATGGCCAGTTCTCGTCGCAGGCATACAAAAAAGAATCAGGCAACCTATCTTCTGATGAGGTATTGTTTGTCTACGAAAGCAATGACAGTCCCGGACATGTGTGGATAGGAACCAGGCAAGGATTATGGAAATACCATGAAGGCAAACTGGAAGCAATGGATACACAGGGGGAAAGCTGGGAACATATCTTTTCCTATGGCCAATATACCTGCATCATTACCGGAAAAAAAGAAATCTACCGCCACTCTCTTTCCAATAACCGACTGGAGAAAATCGCTTCATTAACCGAACTCGGAGATACAGGTGTTATCACCGGAAGCCTCCGCCTGCAACATCAATGGGTGATGTTTACCGCCACCGGCAGTTACATCCTGGATCCCGTTACAGGAAAGCTGCGCCGGTTCTCCCGCCTGAATATAAAAAACGGTAATGTCACCAGAGACAATAAAGGGAATGCATGGGTACACAACTATACCGGCAATGTATGGTATGTCAATACCAGCACAGGGGATATCAAGCCCTTTCAGTTTCTTTCATCCGAGCATTTGGGATACATCGATGTGGAACGTTACTCTATTATCCATGACTCGCGGGATATCATCTGGATTACGACTTACGGAAACGGGCTCTTTGCCTACGACCTGAACACCGGTGGTCTGCAACACTTCACTTTCGAAGTCAGTCACTCCAGCCACATCAATTCCAACTATCTGCAATATATCATTGAAGACCGTTCAGGGGGTATCTGGGTCAGTTCCGAATTTTCCGGATTATCCCATCTCGAAATTCTGAATAAAGGTACGTTGCGTATCTATCCGAACGGTGAAAATGCTTCCGACCGTTCCAACACCATCCGTATGCTCTTACGGGGTAAAAACGGGAATGTATTTATGGCAAACCGCATGGGTACCTTATATGAGTATGATGCCGGACTGAAAAACATACTTCGCAAAGAGAAGTTCACACATAACGTATACAGTATGTGCGAAGATAACGAAGGACAACTCTGGTTAGGCATGCGTGGTATAGGGCTGCGTATCGGCCCTGACCAATGGTACCGGCACAACAGCAAAGACCCAGGCTCGTTATCAAACGACAATGTGTATTTAATCTACCGTGACCGCAAAGGCCGGATGTGGATAGGGACATTTGGCGGAGGACTGAATCTGGCTGTCAAAACAGACAACGGCTATCAATTCAAGCATTTCTTTCAAGACAGTTATGGGGAAAAACGGGTACGTGTCATTCAGGAAGACCGCAACGGCATGATGTGGGTAGGTACCAACAACGGTATTTATATCTTCCATCCGGATTCACTGATCCACGCACCCAAGAACTATATACTTTACAACCACGTTAACGAAACATTCCCCAGCAATGAAATCCGTTGTCTGGTAAATGATCACGAAGGAAACATGTGGATCGGCACAACGGGAACAGGCTTTGCTATCTGTAATCCGGGAGACGACTACCAGCATCTGACTTTCGATTGTTACAGTATGAAAGACGGATTGCCCAACGGGGTTATACAATCCATTGTGGAAGACCAAGACCATAAAATGTGGATTGCAACCGAATATGGCATTTCCCGTTTCACTCCCGCCACCAAGCAAATAGAGAACTATTATTTCTCTTCGTATACACTGGGAAATGTGTACTCTGAGAATACAGCCTGCATAAACACCGACGGAAGACTCCTTTTCGGAACGAACTACGGTCTGGTAGCCCTCGACACCCATAAGGTAGAAAACATGGAAAAGCCTGTATCGACTGTATTCACGGGACTCCATATCAATGGCACACACATGCTGCCCGGCATGGAAGATTCACCTCTTGACGAAACAATGTCTTATACACGTGAATTAAAACTGAAACACTACCAGAATTCATTTGTCATCGCTTTTTCAACCTTCAATTTCTTAAGCGGAGCATCCAAATATTCTTATCGGATGCCTCCTTATGATTCGGAATGGAGTATTCCCTCGGCACAGAATCTGGCAACGTACCGCAATCTTCCTCCCGGCAAATATCAGCTACAGGTGAAGGCTTGTAACGTAGCCGGAATGTGGGGAAAAGAAAGTACCCTGGAGATTGTAATAGCCCCTCCTTTCTGGCAGACAACCTGGGCCTATCTGATTTATCTGGTACTGATTGGAATTGCCGGCTATTTCAGTTTCCACATCATACGCAATTTCAACCGGCTGCGTAACCGCATCGCTATTGAGAAGCAATTGACTGAATATAAACTGGAGTTCTTCACCAACATATCTCACGAATTCCGTACTCCGCTTACTTTAATTCAAGGTGCTCTCAACAAGCTGGTCAATATAGAGAATCCTCCGAAAGAAATGCAGCGTCCTTTAAGAACGATGGATAAAAGTACGCGGAGAATGCTACGTCTCATCAATCAGCTGCTGGAGTTCAGAAAGATGCAGAAAAGCAAACTGGCTTTATCTCTGGAAGAGACGGATGTCATTGCTTTCCTTTATGAAATATTCCTGAGTTTCAAGGATACAAGCGAATCCAAACATATGGATTTCAGCTTCGAACCGTCACAACCTTCCTATAAAATGTATATTGATAAAGGCAACTTAGACAAGGTTACCTATAATCTGCTGTCCAACGCTTTCAAGTACACGCCTTCTAACGGAAAGATTATATTCAAAGTAGACATTCTGGAAGACAAGCAACAACTCCGCATCCAAGTAATAGATAACGGAATTGGCATACCCAAAGAAAAGCGTTCCGAACTGTTCAAGCGTTTTATGCAAAGCAGCTTCTCCCACAGCAGTGTCGGAGTAGGGCTCCACTTGACGCATGAACTGGTCAATGTACACAAAGGCAGCATCAGCTATGAGGATAATGAAGGGGGAGGCTCCGTCTTTACCGTCATACTGCCAACTAATTCAGAAATCTATCAAGAGAAAGATTTCCTGGTCCCCAACCAGCTATTAATCGAAGAAGAGGAGCAACAACATGCCAAAGAGTTTATCCGGGAAGAAAAGCCGGAAGAGACCTTCCAGCCTCCTGTCGATCCGTTGAACAAACGCAAAGTCCTGATTATAGAGGATGATACTGATATCCGCGAATTCTTAAAAGAAGAAGTGGGAGTTTACTTTGAAGTAGAAGTAGCTGCCGACGGAACATCCGGGTTTGAAAAGGCAAGCACGTATGATGCAGATTTAATTATTTGTGATGTCCTGATGCCGGGAATGAGCGGATTTGAAGTGACACGCAAGCTTAAAAATGAATTTACGACCAGTCATATCCCCATCATATTACTGACTGCTCTCGATATAGAAGAGAAATACCAGGAAGGAATTGAATCCGGAGCTGATGCGTATATCACGAAGCCATTCAATGTCTCTTTACTACTGGCAAGAATCTCCAAGTTAATCGAGCTACGGGATAAACTGCGCCAAAAATATTCCAACGAACCGGGATTGGCTCATTCCATTATTTGTACCAATGACAAGGATCAGAAGTTCTCGGCGAAACTAAATGAGGTATTGAATGAGCACATGACCGACACTGAATTCTCGGTCAATGACTTTGCCGGAATAATGGGATTAGGGCGTACTGTGTTCTATAAAAAAGTGCGGGGAGTAACCGGTTATTCTCCTTATGAATATTTACGTGTCATACGATTGAAAAAGGCTGCTGAAATGTTATTGACAGAAGATCTCACTATAGCCGAAGTCGCCTACAGCGTAGGTATCAATGATCCGTTCTACTTCAGCAAATGTTTCAAAAGCCAGTTCGGAGTATCTCCTTCCGCCTATCGGAAAAAGCTGCCGGAGGGTGAAAATGAACCGACAAATGACGTCGACGTATGATCTTACATGTTTTCCGTACTAATTTAAAGGGTGTTTATTGGACTGATGTGCTTTCTTTGCCAATGAAAAATTAATCATTAAGAAATCATGAGAAACAAACTCTTTTTATTTGTATTTCTGTTTGCAGTGCTGGCTATTGTTGATAGCCATGCTTTCGAACGCAAAAAATACAATTTCAACAGTGAATGGCGTCTGCAAATCGGAGACTTTCCCGAAGCTAAACAATCTCAATTCGACGATAGCCGGTGGAAAGCAGTCACTTTACCGCATGCCTTTAATGAAGACGAAGCTTTCAAAGTATCTATCGAACAGCTGACGGACACAGTGGTATGGTATCGGAAACATTTTCGAATTCCGGCTTCCGGTAAAAAACAAAAAGTATTCATCGAGTTTGAAGGAGTGCGCCAAGCCGGTGACTTCTATTTGAACGGGCAATATCTGGGCAAACATGAAAACGGAGTAATGGCGGTAGGCTTCGACCTGACTCCCTACATCAAAGAAGGGGACAATGTACTGGCAGTACGTACAGATAATGACTGGATGTATCGCGAAAAAAGTACCAACTCCAAATTCCAGTGGAACGACCGTAACTTCAACGCAAACTACGGCGGCCTGCCCAAGAATGTATTCTTGTACGTTACAGATGAAGTGTATCAGACTCTTCCTTTATACAGTAATCTGAAAACTACCGGAGTTTATATCTATGCTAAAGATATCGACGTAAAAGGACGCACTGCCACCATCCATGCAGAATCGGAAGTAAAAAACGACAGTCGTGAACCACGCCAACTCAGCTACCAGGTAGTCTTGCTGGATGCTGACGGCAAACAGGTGAAAAGCTTCGAAGGTGAGAAAGTAACCTTACAAGGTGGCGAAACTAAAATAGTGAAAGCTGCTTCCAAAGTAGATAACCTCCATTTCTGGAGTTGGGGATATGGGTATCTTTATACTGTTCAAACGATTTTAAAAGACAATAAGAATCAAGTCTTTGATGAAGTAAGTACGCGTACAGGTTTCCGCAAGACACAATTTGCAGAAGGCAAAATCTGGCTGAACGACCGTGTGATCCAGATGAAAGGGTATGCACAACGCACCAGTAATGAATGGCCGGCGGTGGGCCTCTCTGTTCCGGCGTGGCTAAGTGACTACTCTAATGGGCTGGTAGTAAAAAGCAATGGCAATCTGGTACGCTGGATGCATGTTACCCCATGGAAACAAGACGTGGAATCCTGCGACCGCGTAGGTCTGATTCAGGCAATGCCGGCAGGAGACTCCGAGAAAGACCGTACAGGACGCCAATGGGACCAGCGCACAGAACTGATGCGCGACGCGATCATCTACAACCGTAATAATCCGAGTATCTTATTCTACGAATGTGGAAACAAAGGTATCAGCAAGGAACATATGATAGAGATGAAAGCTATCCGCGATAAATACGATCCTTTTGGCGGACGTGCTATCGGCTCTCGTGAGATGCTGGACATCCGTGAAGCAGAATATGGCGGAGAAATGCTTTATATCAACAAGAGCGTACACCATCCGATGTGGGCCACAGAATATTGCCGCGACGAGGGTCTGAGAAAATATTGGGATGAATACAGCTATCCTTTCCACAAAGAAGGAGATGGTCCGCTACATCGTAATCAACCTGCAACAGACTATAACCACAATCAGGATATGCTGGCTATAGCAATGATCCGCACTTGGTATGATTATTGGCGCGAACGTCCGGGAACAGGTCGCAGAGTCAGTTCCGGAGGTGCCAAAATTATATTCTCGGATACCAACACACACCACCGTGGTGAAGAAAACTATCGAAGAAGTGGAGTAACAGACCCTATGCGTATCGAAAAGGATGCTTTCTTTGCACATCAGGTCATGTGGAACGGATGGGTAGATACGGAAGAGGATAATACCTATATCATCGGCCATTGGAACTATCCGGCAAATACTGTGAAACCTGTCTATGTAGTATCTACCGGGGAAGAAGTAGAACTTTTCCTGAATGGTCAGTCGCTAGGTAAAGGCAAACGCGAATATAATTTCCTGTTCACCTTTGATAATGTTGCTTTTAAAGCCGGTAAACTGGAAGCTGTCAGCTACAACAAGGCCGGTAAGGAAATAAGTCGCTATGCAGTAAGCACCGTTGGTGAACCTGCCAGACTGAAACTGACTACTATACAAAACCCGGAAGGATTCCATGCGGATGGAGCCGACCTGGCGCTCATACAAGTAGAAGTGGTAGACAAAGACGGAAAACGTTGTCCGCTCGATAATCGCATCATCCAATTCGACCTGAAGGGAAATGCTGAATGGCGTGGAGGTATCGCACAAGGAAAAGACAATTATATTCTTAATACCAGTCTCCCAGTGGAATGTGGTATTAACCGTGCTCTGATCCGCAGCACTACCCAAGCCGGTAAAATCACTCTGACCGCTAAAGCAGAAGGGCTTCCCAGCGCTACAATTACATTAGAAACCCTTCCCGTCAAAGTTAGCAACGGACTGAGTACGTATTTGCCTCAGATGACTCTGAAAGGTAATCTGGATAAAGGTAAGACTCCCCTTACCCCATCTTACAAGGATACGAAACGGGATATACGAATTGTATCCGCCAAAGCCGGAGCCAACAATGAGACTGTAGACCAGAGCTGCGATGATAATGAAAGAAGCGAATGGATGAATGACGGCAAACTCAGCACCGCATGGATTACATATACGCTCGAAAAAGAAGCTGCAATAGATGATATCTGTATCAAATTGAATGGATGGCGTTCACGCAGTTATCCTTTGGAAGTATTTGCCGGTAATACCATGATCTGGAGTGGAGATACGAATAAAAGTCTGGGATATGTTCATTTAAATGTGGAGAAGCCGGTACGTTCCAATCAAATTACCATCCGTCTGAAAGGTAATACCAGCGATCAGGATGCTTTCGGACAGATTACTGAGGTAGCGGCAAAAGCAGCAAATGATATGGAACTCGAAGCGAAAGCGAACAAAAATAATGCTAATCTGAGAATTATTGAAATAGAGTTTCTGGAAACAATCAAATAGAATAAAACATTCTCATTTATAAAAAAGAGGGTTGTAAAGACCCTTATAAATTAAAAATCACCCTCGCCACAGATAGTTGTAGCGAGGGTGATTTTGCTGAGAGGGGAGTTTTGCCACATCCCCTTTTATATTTTTCAGTTCATTAATTTCCATCCGGCTTTTCATTCTCCGTAAATGAACCCAAATTCCATTTGAAAGACTCAAAGCTGTCCGGTTGTGCCGGATCAAAACCGCTATAATCCGGTCGCAGGTATTTCACAATCTCCAGATCAGCCTTTTTCATTCCTTCAATTACGCATTTTGAAACTTCATAAGCTCCGTAAGTACTAAAGTGAGTATTGTCTTTAAGAGTTCTAGTCTGACCGGGAAAAGTTCCTGCCGGATAGTGTACGAATGCTTTTGTAGAATTATCCACACCTAAAGCATTGAAAAGAATAGCAGTCATACCATTTAATTCTATCAGAGGAACGTTCTCTTTTGCAGCTACCCAACGGACTGCATCAGGATAATCACCATGAGTATTTACCGACTTTCCATTCTCGTCAAAACGACGACGGCTTGTAGGAGTCACCAATATCGGATGAGCACCTTTAGCACGGGCCTCGTCTATAAAGATTTTCAGATTATATGCAAAAGAGTAAAACGCTCCTTTACCGGGTCCTTTCTGCTTTTGGTCATTATGTCCAAATTCAACCAACAAATAATCACCTTCTTTAATCTGACTCAGTATCTTTGCAAGACGCTTTCCACCGATGAATGTATTTGCAGACAGTCCTGACTCCGCATGATTGGCTATACAAACCTGATCTGTAAAGAAGCGGGGAATCATTTGCCCCCAACTTGCCCACGGTTCATTATCCTGATCAACTACTGTGCTATTCCCACAAAGATAGACTGTAGGTATGTTTTCAACCCGTTCTATCACCAAAGAATTCACACGGGGCAGATCACCATTAAACTCCAACGTCAACTTATCATCCCAGTTCAATT
This sequence comes from Bacteroides sp. HMSC067B03, assembly GCF_001811315.1. NCBI lineage: Bacteria > Pseudomonadati > Bacteroidota > Bacteroidia > Bacteroidales > Bacteroidaceae > Bacteroides > Bacteroides sp. HMSC067B03. Next base: position 24,501 of record NZ_KV804493.1, read on the forward strand.
TCTTCTTTTCCTTCTCTTTTATGCTGACTCTTTCTTTTCCCGAAATCACAGGGTTACGTTTATTAATGGTAAACGTTTCTGTTATCATCTCTCCTTTTTTAGTCGAAAGGTTCTCAACAAACAGCCTGCGCGATTCACCACGAACTGTTGTACTGGCAGCCTCTTTTTTACTCCCCAAGGTGACGGTTACTTTATAGTTTCCATCCGGTACATTCAGTGAGAAAAAGAAAGGTTGATTACTCTTCCCATCCCATGACGGTAATAAATCATATCCATAGCCCCGTTCATTATTGAACAAAGTTTCAGAAGTCACTTTTATATAACCGTCTTTTACCTTTTTATCAATAGAAAAGTCGAATTTATAAACTTGCGCTTGCATCAGGATACTACCTGTCATCAAAATAGCACTGATTAATAATGTCAATCTCTTCATTTTTGTTATTCTATTTATTTATTAGTTTCTTTACTTCTTTGGCATAGCGTCTGCCTAAAATTATCTGGCTTGCCGCATCAAAATGAGGATCAGTCTCGTCCTTCAAAGGAGTAAGCCCTTCGGAAGAAACACAGGCACTATGAGGCAAAAAGGCGGAAATCTCTTTTATCATATCATTAAAAGGTTTTGTTCCCTCGGGGATATGAGGTTTCCTGGTCCAGTTCCATTGCGCAATCTGCCCTACTACAACAGGCAAATCAGGCATTCCCAAATCATTACGCAAATCCGTCATCAACTGAGTGATTTTCTCTCTGTATGCTTCGGAATGGTGACAATCCGCTTCTCCCTGATGCCAGATAATCGCTTTCAACGTACCATATTTCATTGCCTCTTTGGTACGTCGTACTGCTTCATCATAGTATCCGCCGGACTGTTTGGCATTTTTAACCCAGGAACGGATAGAGGACCCTCCGCGAGCATTGACTATCAGCCCTATCGGATGTTTTTTAGTAGCCATTTCCTTGGCGAAACCATATGCAGGTCCTAATTGTTGCCAGCCAAGTCCTTTTCCTATCGTAGAATAGCGATTCAAAGGATTCACTGCTGGTTCGAATTTATCTTCCGCATTCAGCAGATATACATTTCGTAAGGTGTCCATTACTTCCGGTGATAATTTTCCTCTCCCTGCCATATTCGACTGTCCAACGCAAAGATACAAATCAAGATTCTTCAACGGTTTTTCAGCATGTGCTGCCGAACTTCCCCATGATACCCCTTTTTCTTCCGTAATCTTAATTTTCTTATTCACAAAAGGCGGTTTCGGACCATACTGACCGGAACGTACCAAGACTGTACATTTTCCTTTTAACGGAATCATTTCCAAAGCTTCCTCTAATGTGAAAAAATCTCCGCTTCCATCGGTAGCAACAACATAATCATAACGCCTGATCTCTTTGCCCAAAGCCGGAATCTTTTTGCCGACTTCTTCAATTGCCAATGAAGCCACTATTCTCGCTCCTTTTATGTTCAGATGAGTATCATCTTTGCGTTTTCCAACCCACATAAAAAGCTCTTTGGATTTTTCCGGTCCCATCTGCTTTACCAAATCGTGAGTAATCTTATTCATATCTATAAAGACTACTCCCTTCTCTTCAGCTATCCGTTTCGGAGAAAGCAGATAATCTCCATGGGTATCTATTAAAGAATCCGTATATAGTCCATTTTCGTTGCAATAAAATTTACGGCGAACCATCGAATTAAAAAGCACAGGGATTCCTCCTTTTGAACGCGTCTCGGCAACAAATTTCCTTAAATTATCATCAAAAGTAGTACCCGGTTCCGTATGAAGTTTCGGATCTTCTTTCTCATCATTATGTCCGAACTGGATAAAGACATAATCACCCGGCTGAATCCGGTCCAAGACTCTCTCCCATCGTTTCTCATTGATAAAACTTTTCGTACTTCGACCACTAGCCGCATGATTATCGACAATCACTCTGTCTGTCAGGCAACCGGCAAGCATCATTCCCCAACCCCGTTCTTTATTGTTCTTATTTTGAATAGATCTGTTGGCCATTGTCGAATCACCAATCATAAAGACAGTGACAGGTCTATTACTTATAAACGAAGAAGTGGAAAATAGAATAATTGCAATCAACAGTAGTTTTGTTTTCATTACCATTATATTATCAGATTACACTTAAAATGACATAGCAAAGATAACCAGGAAAGGGGCTTGTCTTGGGCACATGTTCATTCGTATTTCAATGCAAAAATAAGCATACTTTCGCTATCAGACCATAGACAATTGTACACAAATACAGGATAGATCATTCACATCGAACACCGAAAAGAAGATTTAAAGCAAAATATAGAATAATCAGTTACTCATCTTTCTTCTGCTGCCTCATTATCTCCTTGTTCTTTCATTTCACCGCGTTGATATACGGACGGTGCTACCCCAAACTGAGTCTTAAAGCACTTGCTAAAATAGAACGGATCACTGATACCAACCTTGTAAGAAACTTCCGCAACAGTCAGATTCTCGCCGGACAATAATAGTTCAGCCGCCTTTTTCATTCGTACCACCCGCAAATATTCATTTGGAGAATAACCGGTCACACCACGCAGTTTCCTATAAAACACCGTTCGTCCCAGCTTCATCAACTGCGCAAATTCATCTATTGAAAATTCCGGACGGGAAAGATTCTGTTCCAGTACGGCAGCCAATCGGTCGGCAAACTCCTTATCACGATCGGTAGAGCATACGGCAGCACGTACAATCCCCGGCTCACTGGAGAACTTCTCCCGCAACTTGTCACGCTGTTCTATCAGTCGGAAGACACGTGCCAGCAAAAGCTTTATACTGAAAGGTTTCGCAATATAAGCATCAGCACCGGATTCAATACCTTCCAGATGTTTCTCCGGAGAATTTAATGCTGTCAGCAGGATAATAGGAATATGACTGGTAGCAAAATCTGATTTTAATTTCTTTGTAACCTCAAACCCGGTCATTCCCGGCATCAGTACGTCACAAATAATCAAATCAGCATCATAAGTACGAGCCTTTTCAAATCCGGCTGTTCCGTCAGCAGCTACTTCTACTTCAAAATATACGCCAACCTCTTCTTTTAAGAATTCACGGATATCATTGTCATCTTCTATAATCAGAACTTTACGTTTATTCAAAGGCTCCGCTATTTTCTCCGGCTCCGGCAGTTCTTCCGAAAGTTCCAGCAAATGATGCGCCTGTCCGCCTGCCTCTTTCAACAAGACATTGCCGGGGATGAGGAAATCTTTTTCCGAATAAATTGTTTTATCTGTCGGGATACAAACTGTAAAGACAGAGCCTCCACCTTCATTGTCTTTGTATTCAATTGTACCTTTATGAACTTGCACCAGTTCATGACTCAAATGCAAACCAACCCCGATACTATCTCCGGAGAAACTACTCTGCATGAATCTCTTGAATAACTCATTTTGTTTCTCTTTAGGAATACCCACTCCAGTATCGGACACTTGAATCTGCAACATCTTGTTCACTTCATCCACAGTGACAGAAAGTATAATCGTACCGTTTGAAGGAGTATATTTAAAGGCATTAGACAATAAGTTATAAGTCACTTTATCCAGATTGCCCTTATCAAGAAACATTTTGTAAGATGGTATAGACGGAATAAAACGGAAATTCATGTTCTTTTGCTCCGCAACATCGCCGAAACTCAGGAAGATTTCATAAAGAAAAGCAATCACATCCGTCTCTTCCAAAGAAAGTGCCAGTTTGTTATTCTGCATCTTCCGGAACTCCAATAACTGGTTAATCAGCCTCAACATGCGTTGAGTGCTTTTATCCATCGTTTTGAGCGGATGTATCAGATCACGGGGAATATCAGATACCCGCTGAATCTTTTCCAATGCCCCCTGTATCAAAGTCAACGGAGTGCGGAACTCATGAGAGATATTGGTGAAGAAAACCAGCTTATACTCTGTCAGCTGTTTCTCCACATTAATACGGTTACGTAAACCATTGAAATTACGCACAATACGGAAAGCAAAATACAAAGTTACAATTAGCAACAATACATACCCCAACATTGCCCAGTTCGTTTTCCAAAAAGGAGGCACTATGACAATCTTCAAGGTCGTTTCGCTTTCGTTCCAGACTCCTGCTCCATTACATGACTTCACGTGAAGTATGTAAGTACCGGGATTCAGGTATTTAAAAGAAGCAAAATTCAATGATGAAGGAGTACTCCAACCTTTATCATAATTTTCCAGCCAGTACATATACTTGGTACGTCCACTATCCGAATAGTCAAAAGTAGAGAAATCTATTAAGAATGAATTTTGAAAATACTTCAAAGTGATTTTATCCGAATAAGCCAGAGATTGTTTCAAAGGAGAGTCCTCCATAGTAGGATTTACCTGAGTACCATTCACATGCAGGTCTGTAAAAACAACAGGAGAAAAAGTTTCACTGTCCTGTATCTTATCCGGATCAATGACAAGCAGCCCATAATTAGTACCGAAAAGTAATTTACCGTCTACCCCCACACAAGCACTGTTCTCACTATAAACATTACCTAATGTATAGGAAGAAAAGAAATAATTCTCAAAGGAGTGATTGTTTGGGTTGAACTTAGAAATACCATATTCAGTGGCAACCCATAAGTTTCCGTTATTATCTCCTAAAATAGACTGAATCACATCATTGACCAACCCTTCAGAAGTTCCGTAATGCTCATATTTCAATGAACGGTAATTATCTTGAGGCTCACAGAGATTCAAGCCGGAGCCGGAAGTTCCCACCCACATACGTCCTTTTGTATCCCGGTAAATACATCTGATTTCATTGCTGCAAAAAGTTCCGTTGGTATAATTGAACAGATGATAATCATCACTATTAGCTATCAATGAATCCGGATGAAAGATGCAAACGCCCTCACTGGTACCCACCCAGATCATGCCATTATCGTCTTCTTCTATCACCCGTATCATACGCAGACCAAATTTCTGCTGTAAAAAATGACGGAAGTTATATTTACCATCCTGCATCGGTTCGGCCAGTTCAAGCCCGCCTCCAAATGTACCGATCCACATCCTGTCTTTTCGATCCTTATAAAGAGAGAATACATTATTATCTGCTAATGAAGCTGGATTTGAAATGTCATTGCGGTACCATTCTTCTCCTATTTTCAATCCGTTTCCACGGGTTCCTACCCACATCTTACCCCTATTATCTTCTGCGATCGCATAAATATTGGAATGGAAATATTGATTGGTCATTTTAGAATGAAGATTCGAATCAAATGTGTACAATCCGCCTTTACGCGTTCCAACCCAAATATCTCCATCCGGCATTTTTGTCAGCATACGAATTGTATTCGAACGGTCAAACAACTCACGGGACTCCGGGTATATGCGTGAAGTACCCTCATTCAATACAGAAATGCGGGACAAGCCGGAATATTCGGAACTTACCCAAATGCCACCGGCACGATCTTCCATTACATACAATAGAAAATCAGAACTTATGTGACTTTGATCATTTATATTTGCCAGAAAATGTTCTAGTTTATCCTCTGTTGTATCATAAGCAAAAAGTCCGTTACCATAAGTAGAAATCCAGATAATTCCCCGGGAATCATGAACCATGTGATAACGTTCATAATCAATATACCCCAGTTTATCCTCAGGAATCAATTGAAATTCTTTTTTTGCCCCATTCTTGGCAAGAATGTAAGTGACATGACCGGTATGATTATATATCCAAAAGTCTCCGTGATTATCACGAATGACTTCACCATTTTTAACATTGAGGTCTGCATCCACGCTGATCCGATGCGAATTAAGATCATAGTTGTAAACTCCCGTATTAGTCAGTATTACCCACTTATTCTTTAAAAGAAAATTGCCTGTAGGAGCCGTTTTACCTGCAATAGTCGAAAGAGCAGCTACCTTTGTTATTTTCTGACTGGCAGCCTGGTGGCAATAGACATCGCCGTCTGCCGTTAGAAAATACATATTATCTTTAAATGCCAGAGAAGAAGTAAAATGAAGCAAACGATCTTCCACTTTATACTGACCGTCAGATACAGATACCAATCCACGTTGCGTTCCAATCCAAATTCGCCCACCGGCATCTTCATTAATAAATTGTACCCGGTTATCCGGCAAATTACCACGTTCCGTCTTAAATTCAGTAGATACCATTTTCCTGTCTTCCTGGTGGACGATTCTACGACATCCATTGGCCGAATGCCGAAGCCATACATCCCCATTGGCAGCAATAAATACAGCTGAGTAATTCTGCTCCAACGCACCGGTTCCTGTATAATCAACAAAGCAAGCACGCTGCAAATCATAACAACTGAATAGTTCCGGAGTAGTAGAAATCCACAGAAAACCATTTTTATCTTCAGTCAGGTCATAAATCCGGTTATCTGCCAGTGAGACTTTCTCGCCGGACTCCGGACGGAAGGTCAGGAAAGAATTGCCATCATAGCGACTTAATCCGTTCAAGGTAGCTAACCACAGAAAGCCTTTACTGTCCTGATACATGTACCGAACCGAATTATTCGGTATACCGTCACTCGTTCTCATTTGTTTAGAACGGAGCTCAATACCCCCATAAACCGTATTGAAGATAAGAGTTATGAAAAGTGCGACAAGTAATAAGCGCTTTTGTGTCATAATAGATTCCAAGATTAATGATAAATGCCAGACAAAAGTAATCAAGATAGTTGAAATAATAAAGAAACAATCATAAAATAGTATTAGGAGGATGCCTGTTTTTTATCAAACATCCTCCTAAGTCTGAATCTGCTTAGAGAGTTTTAATCCATATGAAATACTTCCGGCAGAGGAATCGAAACGGGTGAATTATCCGGATTCACTTCCATGATATCTGCCATATAGTCCCACCATTTCTGTACAATCTCTGTAGTTCCCAAGTCCTGCGAGCCTCCCTCACCTTCCGTTTTCTGGAAAGCAAAAAGGATGTTGGTTTCTCTATCCCAATATATAGAATAATCTGATACTCCATTTTTTGAAAGCAGGGCTTTTAGTTCAGGCCAGATAGCGGCATGTCTTTTTTCGTATTCTGCTTCATAACCCGGTTTCAAATACATTTTAAAAGCTTCTCGTTTCATGGTTCTTATAGTTTAAAGTTATTCTTTCGTGTCTTCCTTATCTACGGCAAAAATAGGAGCTGTTGTCTTTTGCTTTTCCTGATAATACTGCACGGCACTATCATTCATCTGAGGATGCTGAGTGTTCAGCAAACGAATCATTTCCGCACCGGCCCAAAGTACCGGTCCATATCCGTGCGCCGCATATACATTGACCGGACGATAATAATAGAAAGCCGAATCAAAAGCCATGCCAGTCCCCACACAAGTACCTTCTACCTGTCCTTCTTCGTTTATCTTTCCGGCTACGGCATGCCATCCCAACTGGGCAACAGGACCATAAGCAATTGCGTCAATCCAACCTTTATTGATAGCATGTGCCAGACAATATACATAAATCGCAGTGGCAGAAGTTTCCAAATAAGAATCATTCCGGTCGAGCAACTGGTGCCAAAGCCCTTCTCCGCTTTGCAAAGCCGTCACTCCACGTACATGGGCACGGAAATAATCCATCACTTTCGGACGCTGAGGATAATCTTCCGGTAATACATCCAGCAATTCACAAGCTGTCAGCATCGCCCATCCATTCGCACGTGCCCAACAAAAAGCCGGATGATCCGTACTGCTCTCTACCCATCCATGTCTGTACAATCCTTTTTCAGGAATAAACATGCGATCGGCAAATTGCAGGAATTGCTTTACCGCTTCAGCCAGATATCGGTTCTTTGACTCTTTATCATAACAACTCATCTGTGCTACTGCCGGAATCCCCATAAACATGTCATCCAGCCAAAGAGTATTCCGCTGAGGACGATTACGTGCAAATGTCCCGTCCGCCAGACGATATTCTTTATTGATAAAAAACAATCGTTTTTTTGTAATCGGTTGGTAGATAAGACTTAAAGAGTAGAAAGTTCGGTAGCCGGTAGCGATTTGGTAGCTGTGCGGGTTTCGCTGCATTGCTTCGCTCTGCTCTTGGAACTGATGCAAATATAGGAATTTTGACCGAAAAAGGGAAATGTTTCGGGGATTTTTTATTTTTCGGGATTACCGGATTACAGGAAAAGCATAAAATCAGGAGGCGGTGCAAAAAACGAGGTTGCACCCGTGGTTTTACTCGAAGTGTAAAATGTTGATTTTCAGTGTGTATTTCTGTGGTGCAAGGTGCAGCTATATTTATATATATAGCTGCACCTTGCACCAGCCACACAGGGCTGTTTTGCGGCTTGCACCGATATTCTTTTAAGTTTCTGTAAATGAGTTGGTTTTGAGTTTTGGTGTTTGTTTCGGGGGAAAGGTGGGATGAACGGGATGTTCCGATAGGGCTTGGCGGCTTCGTGTTTGCCCTGCAAGGGCTTGGCAGGTGGGGTGGCTGGAATGTCGGGCTTAGGGCAGTCTTGGGGCTTTTATTCAATCCTTTGCCCTTTGCGGTCGATGTAATACCAATCATCGCTTTCCCAATAGTGGTATTCCCCATCCGAACCGGGAGCTTCTTCCAGTTCTCCCGTGTCGGTTACTTTCGCCTTCCCGTTCTCGAAAGGAAAGCCAAAAGCGAAGCGTGGTTCTACGAGGGTATTGCCATGCTCGTCCGCATATCCGATACGCCCTTTTTCATCGACGATGCGGTAAACGCCTTCCTGCACGGGGTCGTTGCCGTTGTCATACCGGTACGGGACATAGAGGCTTGCGGGATGGCTGTTGCCGGAGGATATGGCCGTGCAGCGGTCATGATAAAGGGTGAACAGCCGTATTTCAAGCAGGATGGCAAGGACTGCAAGCACCGTGCAGACAAGGAAACGGAGGCGATAGCGTTGCCGTACCGATACATGGAACGCCCCGTAATAGTCGTGCATCATGCGGTAACGCTCCTCGGTATAGATGCGCATATTCCTCCAGAGCAATACGGGGAACGGCAGTATCAGCGGGAAAAGCGTAAGGCGGTCGTCTGTTTCGTAAAGGAAGCGGACAGCCGGAGTGCCCAAGAACTGTAAAGCGATGGCGACAGGAAACAGGAGGCAGGCGAACTGGACCACACTGATGACCGCAAAACTACGATCCGGGAAGCCGTGCCGACAACTGCGCCACGTCCAATAAAAGAGGTGGTCGAAGAATCCGGGGAGCTTCGGCCGACTGGTTCTTTTATGTGGGGAGGCTTTCTTCATACGTTGCGGCTATATAGGTGCAAATAAAACGTATTTCTTCCAAACGGAAAAGATTTTTGCGGTGAAACTTTTTGAGTGATTGGACTTTTCACTATTTTTGCTTTGATGTATAACGGTTCGTCCGTAAGGTATGAATTTGGCTTTTTCTGTTATTGCTATGGAATGGTTCGATAAGATAAGCGAGTTTATGGAGGGTCTGCCGGAGTGGTTGCAGGCGCATCCGAGGTACGGCTACCTGATCGTGGCGGGAATCCTGCTGCTGTGGCTTGTGGGGATTGTCTGCGGATGGCGGTGGACGTACTCCCGTCCGGGAAGTTGGGAAGGGAATTTCTGGCTGGGTACGCTGGGTGAAAGGAGTTACCGTTTCTGGCTGGGGCTGATCGTTGCCGCCGCAACGGGATGCGCCCTGTTGCTGTTCTTCGTAACGGGATAAGCAAGCGGAAAACAAGGAAAGGAGGAAGCTATGTTCAAGGAACCGGCATACTGGATGTATTACTTCTGGAGCAAGAACAAACGTGCAAGGAAAGACAAGGCGGTTATCTCCAATGCCACGTGGACGATGGCAATCCTGTGGCTTCTTAACCTGATGGCTCTCCATCTTTTGTTCGAGGCATGGGGATGGGATATGCTGACGGGCTGGTTCTCTTCCCTGACGGACAAGGTGGAATGGAGCAGGTTCAACCCGGTTGCCTATCTGTTCGCCGCAGCGACGCTCGCTCCTTTTATCTGGATTGCCAGAAAGTTGTATTACCGTCCTGCGAAGCTGAAAGCGATGCAGGCGAAGTACGAGACAGTGGGCGAATACCGGAAATTGCTCGGTCAATGCCTGTTCTGGCTGTATGTTATCGGCAGTTTTGCATCGTTCTTCATTATAGCCGAACAAAAGAACCATTCCAAGGAGCAACCACTGATCGAAAGGTTGCAGGAGATACGGGACGGCAAATATCCCGTTGAAAAGACGCACTCACCAACCGGCGAATGACTTTCTTCCGGCTCCCCCTGCTTACTGTCATGCCGTTCTGCGGGTGGAACCGGTACAGCCTTTCTGTTTTTTCACGACTGAATATCCGAACCTATGGAGCAAAATCCGAATCTGTAATTCAAGGAAATATCGTGACCGATACGGGGTGTCGGCAGGACATCTATTGCAAACAATTTGTAATTTCGTGTAAGATTTGTATTATTTAATATCGTGTTGAAACAAAATGAAACAGAATCTTACACTAATTCTAATGAATGAAGCCGTCCGGGAGGGATGGCGGGAATGGATGGAAAAGGTACGCAGGGTATTGCCGCAAACGGATGCGGAGCGTCCGGTGACATGGATTGCGGCGGAACGGCTCGCACGGGAGAACGGACGGATGGTGCGGCTGGTGGAGCTGCTGCGGGAACACTGCCCCGTACTTTCGTGCCGGGTAAAGGAGGAAGCCGGGCTGCTGATACTGGTCGCCTATCACCGCCACGGAAGCTCGTCAGACTTCCTGCTGGAAACGGCGGAGGCGTATTTCCGGGAGAAGGACTGCAGAGGATTCCTGTTCCTCTGCCGGATGCAGGCAAGCATCAACGCCTACGACGAATACCCGCACCTGAACGTGCTCTGCAACCGTCTGGCGGGACTGCTGTTCCGCTTCCGCCGTGAACGGGCGTCCGAGTACCGCAAGGGCATACCGCCGATGTTCGGCAAGGCGGACTTGCAGGAGGTGGAAAAGTACCTGCCGCACCTGCGGGGCTGCTCGTTCCGGGAAGAAATCGCACTGGCTCTGCCCAAGGTGAAGAACGTGGAGGAACTGGCACGGGAATGCGCCATGTCGGTCAATACGCTGGGACGGCGTTTCAAGGAGGAGCTGAACACCACTCCGCACCGCTGGCTGACGGAACAGCGGAAAGCGCACGTAACCTCCCTGCTGGCGGACACGGACATGCCCCTTCAAGAGATTGCCGACGTGTGCGGCTTCGCCACTCCGAGCTACCTGTGGGACTTCTGCAAGAAGCACCTGAAGGCTACTCCTGCCGAAATCCGTGAAATCGCCCGGTGCGCCCGTACAGTTTAGCCTCCCTTTTCCAGCCCTGCCGTGAAAAACCGACCGTCCGGGGCCGATTGGCGGACAATCCGAATCCGGCGGTGAGGATTCAGAACGTCCGTTTCCCTGCCGTCCGCTAACTTTGCGCCCTTATAAACAACATGAAACAAGATTTATATGGAAGAATATTTTAACGGGCTGCTGAAGGAGGTGGATCAGCGCATGGCGACCACAGCCCCCGGCATGGACGGCAAGGAGGTGATAGGCGTCTGCCGTGAGATGGTCTCGTACCTGAAAGGCAAGAACCGGGAACTGAAGGAGTACGCCCTCGCCCATCCGTTCGCCGGGGACGCGAAGGAGATCCTCTACTTCAAGTATTACAAACCCGCCCTGACGGGCAGGCTGCTGTACTATTACCGGGTGTACCAGATAGAGAGCGGCTGCCCCGCCTGCCTGCGTGTCGCCGAACCGTACTACCGCAAGGCGATGGAGCGTGCCGAGCGGATGATGGAACGCTACCTGCCCTTTTACCAGTATTATCACAGCGGGGCGACGTACCGGGACAGCTACTATTTCCTGCGGGCGAAGGGCGAGCTAAGCCCCGAGAGCGGCAGCTTCGTGCTGGACGAGGAGGCGGAGTTCTCCACGGGCTACGACATACTGGCGGCACGGCTGATCTCGGTGGAGATGCTGCTGGTACACTTGAGCCGCCGGATGGAGCGTGCGGCGCAGGGGACGGAGACGGAAGCCGTGCCGGAGAAGGAACACCGCTGGACGAACACGAAGGTTGCCGCCATACTGCTCGTCTATGGCATACACGTGACGGGAAGCGTGGACGAGGGCAACGCCGAGATCGGCGAGCTGGCTGCGCTGTTCGAGAAGCATTTCCACGTGGATCTGGGCAACGTGTACCACGCTTTCGGCAGGCTGCGGGGGCAACAGAACCCGACGGCGTTCTTGGACGAGATGAAGGAGAGGCTGCTGAAAAAGATGCGGGACATGGATAGCCGGTAGCAAGTTGGCAACGGGGCGGCAGAGACGGCAGGACACGGGAAGGGAGCGTCCGAAGGGCTGGAAAGAGCCTTCCGGACGCTCTTTTTTACCCCGTCTCGGTCCTTTTTACCGCCCGGAACGGCGGCAAGGGCGAAAATGCGCCCCGAAAAAAAATCTTTGCCAAGGTGCTGGTATAGTGGCAGGAAAAACCGGCGAATCGGGCGACATTTGCGGCAGAAACCTAAAAATGAGTACGACAATGGAAATAATGACCATCGAGAGCAACGCCTACCGCCTGCTCGTGGAGAAGATCGAGAAGATAACCGCCTACGTGGAGGAATCCCGGAACCGGGAGGAAACGGAGCGCAAACGGAAAGAGGAAGCGGAAAGCCCTGTGACCAAGGGACGGAAAGCCGACCCGAAGTGGATGACGCACAAGGAGGTGTGCGAGGCGCTGGACATCAGCCACCGCACCCTGCAACGCTACCGCCAGAAGAACATCGTCCCCTATTCGATGATCGGGCGGCAGATACGCTATCCCCGGCAGGCTGTCGAGAGCCTGCGTGAGCGGTGGATGGTGGAGACGCCCGCCGCCAAGATCGACCGGATGATAGCGGAACATCCCCTGCATAACCGAAAAAACGGAAGCTATGGTAAGAAAGGAAGAAGTGCTGGCAAGAACCAGTAACGGGCTGGACGTGTTCCGCCACTACCTGCCCGTGAAGTGGCGGGTGGGCAGGAACTTCCTGAACCCGCTGTACGCCGACAGCAAGGCTTCGTGCAACGTGTATTACGACCGCCGGAGCGGTACGTACCGGATGAAGGACTTCGGCAACGGGGACTATTCGGGAGACTGCTTCTTCCTCGTGGCGAAGCTGAAAGGGCTGGACTGCCGGAACGCCGCCGACTTCGTGGAGGTGCTGCACACCATCGACCGGGAGCTGTGCCTCGGACTGGACGGGGACAGCCCGACCGACGGGACGGTGGGAACCGGGGGCTGTCGGAGATTGCGGCTCGTGCCGGGCGCAAGGGGCGGCGGTGCCGGGGAAGCCGGAACGGACACGGAAGAGGCGGCTGTGTCCGCCGACCGTCCCGAACCGAAGCCCTACCGGGCGGCGGAGAAGCCCTTCACCGAGGGGGAGCTTGTCTACTGGGGCGCATCGGGCATCACCGTGGAGGTGCTGCGCCGCTACGGGACGGTATCGCTCGCCGAGTACCGGGGCGAGACGAGGGAGGGCAAGGCGTTCGGCTTCAGTTCCACCCCGGCGGAACCGATGTTCGGGTACAGGGGGAAATGGGGCGTGAAGGTCTATCGCCCGATGTCGGAGGTGCGCTTCGTCTATGGCGGGCACACGGGCGACAACTACTGCTTCGGGCTGGAGCAACTGCCCTCGAAGGGCGACCTGCTCTTCCTCACGGGCGGCGAGAAGGACGTGCTGACGCTGGCGGCGCACGGCTTCCACGCCATCTGCTTCAACTCGGAGACCTCGGTCATCCCGGCGAAGACCGTGCGCAAGCTGGTCTATCGCTTCAAGCACATCGTGCTGCTGTACGACACGGACAAGACGGGGCTGGAATGCTCGGAGAAGCACCGTGCGCAACTGGCGGAGTACGGGGTGAAACGGCTGGTGCTGCCATTGTCGGGGACGAAGGCGGAGAAGGACGTGACGGACTACTTCAAAGCCGGGCACACGAGGGAGGAGCTGATGGGGCTGTTCCTGAAACTGCTCGACACGCTGTACGGGGACACGCTGGCGATGCTGAAATCGTGCGAGATCGACTATGACCACCCGCCCGAACAGGCGGTCGCCATCGTTACCGCCGGGGACGTGCCGTTAGGCTCGGAAGAGAACATCCTCTGCATCACGGGCGGTGAAGGGACGGGCAAGAGCAACTACACCGCCGCACTGGTCGCCGGGGCGATCATGGAACGGGAGACGGACGCCGATCTCTTGGGGGTGCGGGTGGAACCGAACCGCAAGGGGCGTGCGGTGCTGCTCTACGACACGGAACAGAGCGAGCAACAGCTCCACAAGAACACGGGGCGGCTGCTGCGCCGTGCCGGGCGTGAGCGGATGCCGGAGTATCTGCACGTGTACTGCCTGACGGGGATGTCGAGAAGCGAGCGGTTGACCGCCATCGTGCAGAGCATGGACCGGTACTACTACCTGCACGGGGGCATCCATCTGGTCGTCATCGACGGGGTGGCGGACCTGATCCGCTGCGCCAACGACGAGGCGGAGAGCGTGGCGCTGATTGACGAGATCTACCGGCTGGCGGGAATCTACCGCACGTGTATCGCCGCCGTGGTGCATTTCGTGCCGAACGGACTGAAGCTGCGGGGACACCTCGGCAGCGAGCTGCAACGCAAGTCCGCCGCCATCCTCTCCATCGAGAAGGACGAGAACCCGGAGGTGTCGGTGGTGAAGGCGTTGAAGGTCAGGGACGGCAGCCCGCTGGACATTCCGCTGATGCAGTTCAGATGGGACAAGCAAGCCGGGATGCCCGTCTATGTGGGCGAGAAGCCGAGGGCGGAGAAAGAGAAGCGCAAGGAGAAGGAGCTGGCGGAGATGGCACGGGAGGCGTTCGCCCGGCAGGAGAAGTACGGCTACATCGAACTGTGCGAGCTGATACAGGAGATGCTGGAAGTGAAGGAACGGACGGCGAAAGGCTACATCCGCTATATGCGGGAAAAGGAAATCATCGAAAAGGAGGGCGACTGCTATGTACACGGACAGGGAAGAGTTTGAGGGCTGGATGGAGCGCATCATGGAACGCTTCGACCGGACGGAGAAATTGCTGGAAAGGGTGCTGAAGAAGAACAACACGCTCGACGGCGAGGAGGTGCTGGACAACCAAGACCTGTGCCTGCTGCTGAAGGTGGGCATCCGCACGCTGCAACGCTACCGTGCCATCGGGGTGTTGCCGTACTTCACCATCAGCGGCAAGGTGTTCTACCGCACGAAGGACGTGCACGAGTTCATCCGCACCCGTTTCGCCGACGTGGAGGAACGGGCTGCGAAACGCAAGGAGAAGGAAGCCCGGAAAGAGGAAAGGCGCAGGAAAAGGGGGTTGTTCCCGTGAAAATGACATTTTTCTGACGGTGCTTTTGGTGGATGAAGCCCTGCCGGATCGTGAGATTAGGCGGGGCTATTGTTTTGTTATTCGGGAAGTTTCGCTATCTTTGCTCCACGAAGACAGAAGGCGGTGCTTTCGGGCACGCCCGCTGTCGTGACATAGAAGATTCATGCCCGGCTTGGAAACAGGCAGGGATTGATATACATATTGTACGTTCGCTGAACGTCTTGGAATAGAAAACTGGTAATTTTTGACAAACAGGACGGATGGTGTAATGCACATGCTGTATGCTTATACGGCGTGCGCTTACCTATTCTGTTTGTCGGGTATACCAGTGCCTCTATTCCGGAATAGCGTGAGTTCACGCCGTTCTTTTGGGTGCGAGGCGGACATAATCCTTAAAAACACATTGATATGAAACAGATTACCTTGCACGTGTACCAATCCATTGACGGTTGTCCGGTCAGATCGGACAAGTATTTCGATGCGGCGGTGGACGCCTCCGGCTGCGTGCTGATCGACGAGGAAACCTACCTGCGCATTTACCTGAACCATCTGGGCTGGCCGCTCACGGCAAAAGAAACTTTGGTCGTGACGGACGGCTGTATTGATTTGACGGAGAAGGAACGGGTGCGGTTTGTTACAGGGGATGCGGCAGCGGAACTGCGGGGAATAAAAGCGGACGGCGAAGGTACGGTAACGGCTTACGGAGCGGAAACCGGGGCTTTGCTCTTGGATAACGGGCTGGCGGACGAAATCGTGGTGATAACCGTGCCGGTACTGGTCGGCGGCGGTGAGAAGGCACTGGAGTGCGGGCTGAATGACGACAGGACGTGGGTCGTGCGGTCGAGCAAGGTATTGGAGGACGGGAAAATCCGGACGGTGTACGGAAGGGTATGCCCATGAAATGCAAAAAGCCACTGAAAAGTGGCTTGGGTCATTCAGGAAAGGATGACGGGTTATAAAAAAACGACCCGCCGATTTGAGCATTATCAAGAGGCTTGGCGGGTTCTATTGGTGCAAAGATAAGGTAAATTCTTTGAAAGACAAAAGAATATTAAATTTAGGTAATACCGTTGCCTAAATTTGAGGTACAAAATAACAAAGGTGCATCAATGATGCACCTTTGTTGTATAATATGTAACTGACAAACATTACAATGCCGTTGGCAATGACTGAGTGTCAATAATTCTCTTTTTATAAAAGATTTTTTGGAAAGAAGACAATACACTACTGTCAATCCATTTAGAATGTGAAGCAAAAAAAGTATCGGCAACCTTGATATATTCTTTGGGTGCCTCACATTTTCTTAATGAATTGGAAATTAACATCATCCCTTTAAGTTTAGACTTAAAGAATCTATTTTTTAATCCATTGCGGTACAGAAAATCAAAATAGACCTCTGCATCGGCAATGTTGAGATTTGCCAATTCAGTCTGAAGCTCTTTCCAGTAGTAGTTCGTCATTTCTGACGATAAAATAACCACTAACAAGCTCCGTCCTTGCAAGGGGATTATTTGAAATTCTTTATTTTCCATTTTACCAATTATTACATATATTATTAATAATAACAAGGCAGTCCTTAATAATGTTTACGGCTTCATCGTATTCAAGGGTTCTACTTGTTTCCACATTAAAACTGTCCACATGGAATGTCGAGTGCCTATGTTGATTGAAGAATGAATATCCTTGTTCCAAAGCCTGCTTCAAATGTAGATTGTTGTCATACGTTCCGATACCACTTTTAAAGCAATACGCCCCACTATTATTTTTCTGAAAATATGTCCCGTATTCGTCAAAATCAGGCGCATCTTCCAAAAGACGAGTGCGCAATACCGCATCTAACGCTTTCAAAATGCCAAAAGTATAACATCCATAATCATCCACCTTAACCGCAGAGTTAGCCAAATTGATTGAAGTATTGATAAAGTTTTCTATCACACTTCCATCAATATGCTCTCTGTTTCCAATATACTTGCTAAGATCGTTGTCTAATGCATAGCCAGCACGTGCTTGGATAGCAAACACTTCTTCTATAGCTTCGGAAGGAATGGAAGATATAGCTTGCAACACTTCGGTTATAAATTCCACATAAAATGATGTGATACATCCTTGTACCATTAATGTTCCGTTATTATAAAAGATAACAGAAACCTTAGCATCGTATTTCCCTTTCAGATGATATTGGTTCCGGATGTTCGGACTCTTATCCGTGTTTACTTCGGAAACAACAACATTATTATATTCTTTTACCGCTGAAATCAATGTATCAAAATCATCGCTCCTTACACCTTTCAATTTGAAGCATTTTTGATCCATATCCGGTATCGCAGTCTGTTCCACAATATACTCCCAACAATCCTTGCAAATTCCATTCAAAGTTCCATTTTTGCCTTGTATATTATGAGAAACTTGTCCACCAGTAATAAAACAATTTAATGTGCTTTTTTCCTGATTTTTTATATTGATAATCTCTATCTGCTTTTGCTTTCCTTGGTTACATTCCTTTATGTGAAGCGTATAAGCAGGGCGGGCAGCAATAAATTCTTTTGCTACTTCATCTATTTTCTCAATAGCCAGAGAGTATTTTTTAGTCGCCATTACATTCAAATTGGTCTGCAAAGTTATACATTTTATTTATATTACAATGTAGATCAGTATATTATTAACTATATTATTAATTTACAAGAGAACTACATGGTTGTTTTTTAACAATTGTGCTTAAAAGCCTTTACGGGTACAAGATCTTGAAATCCCGTGGGCTGCCGCCGTCTGTCAAGCCGTCCTGCCGGAGCCGCCGGAGGGTCTCGGCTGCCGATCCGCTGCCGAAGTTGCGGACACAGTACAGGCGGGAGAAGCGGAAGCGGTGGAGGTGGACGAGCAGGTGCTCCACGGTGAAGACGCCCAACTCCCGGCACGCCCGGACGATGCGCTGCGACAAGCCGAAGGTGTCGAGCGGGGTATCGAGCAGGCGGCGGAGCCTGCCCGGTCTGCCGGGCTTGCCCCGCTGTTGCGCCACGTCTTCGTAGATGGTGGCGACCCGGTTGCGGCTGAACAGGGCGGCAAGGGATGCGCCGTCGATCATCAGGATGCCGTCGAAACGGGCGTAGGCGATGTGGTTGCCGTTCATCCAGAGGGTGATGCGCAGCTCGTCCGTGCCGCAGAGCCGGGCGGCTTCCGCCACGGTGATCCAACCGATGCCGTTCATCGCCTGCGCTCCTTTCCTTTGGGCTTGTCCGTGCGGGGCGGGAACCCGTACACGGTGCGGAAGTCCTTGTCGAAGGTGAGGTACGCATCGAAGGGCTTGCCGTCCCTGCTCCTGAAGCCTTTGATAAGGGATGTTTTGCCTTTGGTCACGAGGTCGGCAATCTGGCTGTCGGTGAGCTGCTTCTCCCCCTTGTTGCGGAAGACGGTAAGCCCACAATCGACGTTGCTGCACTTGGCGACCTTCGGGTAAAGGAGGATGCGACCGGAACGGCACTTGGGACACGGGATATGTCCGCCGTCCGCCACCGATACCTGCACTTGCAGGAGTTCTTCGGTAATCTGGGCGGCATAGACCTCGATGCCCTTGCGGAAGGTGTCGGGATTCATCTCCCCGCTCTCGATCTTGGCGAGGGCGGTCTCCCACTGCCCGGTCATCTCGACATCGGCGATGCGCTTGTCCTTCACTATCTGGTACACGGCAAGCCCCTTGCCGGTCGGTACGAGGCTCTTCTTCTCCCGGCGCACGTAGTCCCGGGCAAAGAGGGTCTCGATGATGGAGGCACGGGTGGCGGGCGTGCCGATGCCGTTCCCTTTCAGGCTGTCCCGCAGCTCGTCGTCTCGCAACTCCCTGCCGCAATGCTCCATCGCCGAAAGGAGGCTGCTCTCGGTGTGCAGGGGACGGGGCTTGGTCTGTTTCTCCACGCACTCCGCCGATTGCAGGGGGAAAGCCTCGCCGGGCTGCAAGGGCGGCAAAGCGGCTGTACCCTCGTCGTCCTCGTCCCGCTCGCCACGCACGGCACGCCATCCGGCAGACCTGACGACCGTTCCCTTGGCGGTGAACACGCTGTTTCCCGCCGTGAAGGAGACGGTGGTAACATCCTTGAGGCAACGGGCGGAGAAGGCTTCGAGCAGGCGGGCGGCTACCATGTCGTACACCGTGCGCTCGTCGGCGGACAGCTCGCCGGGCAGACACTCGGTGATGATGAGCGCATGGTGGTCGGTAACTTTCCCCGCATCCACGCTGCGGCGGTTGAGCGAAGCTCCTTTCAGGGCGGCGGCATGGGCGGCGAAAGCCGGGTACCGCTTCAGCAGTGCGATGCGGTCGGGTATCTCGTCGAACACATCGTCCGAGAGGTAGCGGGAGCCGGTACGGGGATAGCTCAACACCTTCTTCTCGTAAAGCGACTGGGCGACGGAGAGGGTCTTGTCCGCCGAGAAGCCGTACCTGCCGTTCGCCTCTTTCTGCAAGGCGGTCAGATCGTAGAGCAAGGGAGGCTCTTGGCTCACTTCCCTGCGCTGCACGTCGGCAACCTGCACCGTCCCCGTTGCGGTAACAGCGGCGAGGGCGGCGTTTGCCGCCGGAAGGGTTTCGTAACGCAATTCAGAGATGGCGGCGAAGGGCGTGCCGTCCTTTTCCGCCGTAACCTTCAGCCGGAAATAGGTCTGCGGGGTGAAATCCCTGTTCTCCAGATAACGGGAGCAAATCATCATCAAGGTGGGCGTCTGCACCCGTCCGAGGGAGTAGATGCCCTGCCCGGCGGCGATGGAAAGCGCTTGAGTCGCATTCAATCCAATCTCCCAGTCGGCGATGGCACGGGCTTCGGCGGCACGGTAGAGGTTGTCGTAGTCGCTGCCGGGTCTGAGGTTGTCCAGCCCTTCCCGGATGGCACGGTCGGTCAGCGAGGAGATCCAGAGGCGCAGGCAGGGTTTGCGGCAGCCAAGGTAATTGTAGATGTACCGATGAATGGCTTCGCCCTCACGCCCGGCGTCGGTCGCCACGACGATACGGTCGGAACGGTCGAAAACCTCCCTGATGACCTTCAACTGTTTGAGCACGCCGGGGTCGGGCTTGTACTCCTTGCCCTCCCGTATCTGGCGGGGGATGTACTTGAACTCCTGCGGCAGAATGGGCAGGTTCTCACGCCGGAAGCCCGTGTAGCCGTATGCTTCGGGCATGGCGAGCTGGACGAGATGGCCGAACGCCCAGGTAACGAGGTAGCCGTTACCTGAGAGGTAGCCATCGTGCCGCTCCCGGACATTCAACACGTTTGCTATATCCTTCGCTACGGAAGGCTTTTCAGCGATGACTGCTGTAATCATATTTCTTTAAAATTTAACGGTTTGACAAAAGTTATCCCGCCGCTCGGACGGGATAACCGGGTAATTCATTTACAGAATGGCGGGGGAAATCATCGACGGACACCCCGGCTGCGCTTGGGCTTGTCGGGCTGTTCCTGCTTCTGTGCCTGTTTCCGGTCCTCTTTCTGCTCCTGCCTGCGCTCCTGCTGCTGTTTCTGCTCCCCGGTGGGTCGCTGCTGTGCGGATTGCAGGGCTTCTTTCAGGTTGCGGGTCGCCTCGACGGTCTTGCCCTCGGAATTGACCGCCACCTGCACCTCGTTCTCCACGGCGGGCTTGACACGCCCCTCTTCGAGCGCCGCCTTGTAGTCCTTGGGGAACATGAAGGCGGGCTTCTCGCCGGGCTTCCATGTGATGTAGCCTTGGTAGGCTTTTCCTTTCTTGTCCACCAAGCCGGAGACCTTGACCGTTCCCCCGGCTTCGAGTTCGAGGCGGGACTTCTCGGTAAGCTCCTGCTTGCGGAAGGTCTTCGGTACCTCCTGATTGGCGGTCTGTTTCAGGTTCGCCTTGTACGCATCCATCGCCAGCCTGCCCCGGTCGCCGAAGAGAAATTCGAGCTGCATCTTGGCTGCGCTGAACTGCACGGGTGCCGGGTAGAGCTTGGGCTGCTCCCCCTCCTTGGCTCTGGAAAGGAACTGGCAGACCACCGCCTCGCCCTGTTTGAGCCGGGCTATCTCGTCCGGGGTGAAGGTATGCCCGTTCTTCTCCGCCGGGATATTGACCTTGGAGAGCGGGAAGGCGACCAGCTCGTTGGTCTTGAGGTTGCGGCTGACAAGGGCTTCGACCTGCTCGCCCGCCCGGTTGGTGACAGTCGCCGGATGCCCCATGTTGCCCGTCTGCCGGAGCACCTGCTTGTCGGAGTCGGTGATGTCGTAGCCGAAGAACTGCTTCTGCATCTTCTCCGGGTCGAGGATGCCGTGGCTGCACACGGTCAGCCTGCCGTCCGTGCCGGGC
Organism: Bacteroides sp. HMSC067B03; assembly: GCF_001811315.1. Classification (NCBI taxonomy): domain Bacteria; kingdom Pseudomonadati; phylum Bacteroidota; class Bacteroidia; order Bacteroidales; family Bacteroidaceae; genus Bacteroides; species Bacteroides sp. HMSC067B03. The sequence goes on from NZ_KV804493.1 coordinate 46,114, forward strand.
TTGAGCGAGAGCTGGCTGTCGTTGCTGTGCGAGATGCCGTCGAAGTGGAAATGCACCCGGACGGTCTTGTCGGTCTGGAAGCCCCGGAGCATCTGGTCGAGCATCCCGTTGCCCTCGATCTGCTCCCGCTGCACGCCGAGGGCGGCGAGGCTGTTCCAGTCGATGTCCTCCGGGCGGTACTTGTACTGCGGGTTCTGTTCGGTCTGCCCGGCGGACTGCTGCGGCGCACCCTCCGGCTGTTGCTGCTGCCCGGCTTGGGTCTGCTGCTGCGCCTGCACGGGCGGCTGCACCTCGTACTGTGCAACGAGCGGCTCGCCCGTCTTGACGGACTGGCTCTCCCGTTGCCGGAAATCGGCGGCTACCCGCTGCACCTCCTCTTCCGGCACACGGAAGAAGTGGAAGCGGGTCGGGTCTTTCAACTGGTTCCAGAGGTTGGAAAAGAAATTCGAAAACATATCGCCGTGGCGATCCACCCGCAGGAGGTCGTTGTTGTCCTCCAGCGGGTTCTTGGTCTGTAACTCGCCGTCCTTTACTCCGCTGACGGCTTGGAGCGTGCCTTTCTCGTCCATGACGAGCAGGATGTCCATCAACTGCTGGCTGCTGTCCGGTCGTTCGTCCATAATCTAATGTTTTTAAATGGTGAATACTATTGGTTCTCAAGTGAAACCGGGCGTAAATATAGAGGGAGAAACACGGGGAACGTGCAAGTCCGGGGCGGGCTGTCCGCACTTGTCGTCCGGTTCGCAGGTTTGTCGCAGCCCTTTCCTGTGAAAAATACAAAAAAATCATGCCCCACACGCATTTTTCTCCTCCGGAAAACGGCGATAATTCGTTGTTTTCTCTATATTTGTAAAATATGGGTAATGAGGGACACGGTCTGTCATTGCCACCCATGCGATGCGTATGAAAGTTTATCAGAGCAAACCGAGAATAACGCTTTCACCTGCCATCCGTGACGGGCAGAAATACGTGGAAGTGGAGTTCGACGAGGACGATGCCATCCGGCTGTCGCTGTCGAAAGAGAAGGGCGTGCGGTTCGAGGGGGACAGAGCCTACCTGCCGGAAGAAGGCTTCGACCTGTCCGGCTTTTTCGACCGCCATGTGGAAACGGCGTATATCAATTACTCCGCCCTGAAAAACACCTTGCCCAAGAAGAGCGGGAAAACCAGCCCCGCCATCCCGCCCGGCTATGCCGAGACGCTGCGGCAACTGCGGTACAGCGAGCATACCGTCCGTGCGTACACTGTCTATTTCAGGGAGTTCCAGCAATACTTTGCGGGAAGAAACCTTCGCTACATCCGACCGGAAGAAATCAACGCCTACATCGTACACCTGATTGACACACGGAGGATCTCGTCGTGCCAACAGAACTTGCGCATCAACTCGATCAAGTTTTATTTCGAGAAGGTGCTGGGACAGGAACGGAAATGTTACGAGGTAAAGCGAGCCAAACGGGAACGGACGCTGCCCGACGTGCTGAGCAAGGAGGAGATAAAATCCATCCTTGACGCAACCGGTCCGGACATCCGGCTGTTCTGCATGTTCTCGTTGCTCTACTCCGCCGGGTTGAGAATCAGCGAGCTGCTGGACTTGAAGCCCCACGACATCAACGTGAGCCGTTCGCTGATACGGGTACGGCAGGGCAAAGGGAGGAAAGACCGCTACACGCTGCTGTCGAAGCCCCTTGTCAGGAAGCTGACCGAGTACACCAAGCTGTACAAGCCGCAGGAATGGCTGTTCGAGCGGTACAAGGGCGAGCCGTTCACGGAGAGCATCGTGTCGAAGAAGCTGAAAGAGGCGGCGAAGGAAGCCGGAATAACCAAGCGGGTGTACCCCCACCTGTTGCGGCACTCGTTTGCCACGCATCTGATCGAGCAAGGCACGGACTTGAAAATCGTGAAAGAGCTGTTGGGACACAACCAACTGAAAACGACGGAAATGTACGTGCATATAGCCGACACTTTCAAGAGCAGCATCCGCACTCCATTGGATGATATTCTTGAAAGTGGTAATGAGATAGTTAAATAAGAAAATAACAGCGAAAACCGCTGATAATTACATGTTATGGTAGAAAAATGAACAATAGCAGGATTAAA
>NZ_KV804494.1:0-28999 GCF_001811315.1 Bacteroides sp. HMSC067B03
ATTAAAGAAAAGACGGCATCGCCGAGACGCTTACACTATTTGATGAAGAAATGATGAGAGATAACCATTTTAAATGGATCTCTCATTTTGTATTGTTTTGATTATCTATATATTACCTGATATAGGATGAGACTATGAGACTAAAATATTTTTTTTATTTCTGAATAGGGGCGGGATAATAAAGAAAAATCCCGTTTTGCGATGTGATAAAGTGCTATATCGCTCCATGCAAGCACTATATTTTTTCTATTGGAGGGAATTATTATATCTTTGATTATTAGATGTATATATGTTTTTTGATATCCGGGAATACTATATTTTAATTATAATCCGAAATGATGCTTGCTATTCCTCACTACATTTGCCATACGATTATTAACTAATTCATTTATATCATGAAGAACATGAAAATATTAACTACGACAGTACTCTGTCTGTTACTCTCTTTTTTTATGGGTACAACGGCAATGGCAGAAAGTATTACTTCTCCTGACGGACAATTAAAGCTTGACTTTTCGGTCAATACTCAAGGGGAGCCAGTGTACGAACTTTCTTATAAAGGAAAGGAAGTGATAAAACCATCAAAATTGGGACTTGAATTGAAGAACGATCCGGGACTAATGGGTGGATTTGCATGTATTGATGCAAAAACTTCCACTTTCGACGAAACGTGGGAACCGGTGTGGGGAGAGGTTAAATCCATTCGTAATCACTATAATGAAATGGCTGTCACACTGAATCAGAAAGTGCAAAACCGGAATATAATCATCCGTTTTCGTCTTTATAATGATGGATTGGGCTTCCGCTATGAATTTCCACAGCAGGAAAATCTGAACTATTTTGTTATTAAAGAAGAGCATTCGCAGTTTGCTATGACAGGTGACCATACTGCATTTTGGATTCCGGGAGACTATGATACCCAAGAGTATGATTATACAGAATCCAAACTTACGGAAATCCGGGGGCTGATGAAGGGAGCTATTACTGACAATGCTTCTCAAACTTCTTTTTCACCGACAGGTGTGCAAACATCTTTGCAAATGAAGACCGCTGATGGGCTGTATATTAACCTGCACGAAGCCGCTTTAGTGGACTACTCCTGCATGCACCTGAATCTGGATGACAAGAATCTGATTTTTGAATCATGGTTGACACCGGATGCAATGGGGGATAAAGGCTATATGCAGACACCTTGCCAGTCTCCGTGGCGTACTGTGATTGTGAGCGATGATGCACGCGATATTCTGGCTTCCAAACTGACCTTGAATTTGAATGAGCCATGTGCTTACCAAGATGTTTCATGGATTAAACCTGTAAAGTATATCGGTGTTTGGTGGGAAATGATCACCGGAAAGAGTAGTTGGGCATATACGGATGATGTTTATTCCGTGAAACTCGGACTGACAGATTATTCAAAGACAAGGCCCAACGGACGTCATGCAGCCAACAATGATAAAGTAAAACGTTATATTGACTTTGCGGCCCGGCATGGTTTCGATCAGGTACTGATAGAAGGCTGGAACGAAGGCTGGGAAGACTGGTTTGGCAAATCCAAAGATTATGTATTTGATTTTGTCACTCCCTATCCGGATTTTGATGTGAAGATGCTGAATGCGTATGCCAAAGAGAAAGGTGTGAAACTGATGATGCATCATGAAACATCTGCTTCCGTTCGTAATTATGAGCGACATTTGGATACAGCCTACCAATTTATGGCTGACAACGGATACAATGCTGTAAAAAGCGGTTATGTGGGTAATATCATCCCTCGGGGCGAACATCATTACGGACAATGGATGAATAACCATTATTTATATGCTGTGACAAAAGCTGCCGATTATAAGATCTGTGTGAATGCACATGAAGCCGTACGTCCTACCGGATTGTGTCGTACTTATCCTAACCTGATTGGTAATGAATCGGCACGTGGAACGGAATATGAAGCTTTTGCCGGTAACAAACCCTTTCATACTACTTTGCTTCCATTTACTCGTCTGATAGGTGGTCCGATGGATTATACACCGGGTATCTTCGATACAAGAATTTCTTTTCTGGAAGGGGATCATAGCGTTGTACGTACTACTTTGGCAAAACAACTGGCGCTTTACGTTACCATGTACAGCCCTTTGCAGATGGCTGCTGACCTGCCTGAGAGTTATGAGCGCCATCCGGACGCCTTTCAGTTCATTAAAGATGTAGCTTTGGACTGGGATGACAGCAAATATCTGGAAGCTGAACCGGGCGATTATATAACAGTAGCCCGCAAAGCGAAAAGAACCAATAACTGGTTTGTTGGTGGTATTACTGATGAAAATGCACGTACGGCTGCGTTTACCCTTGATTTTCTGGAGCCGGGTAAACAATACGTCGCTACCCTTTATGCCGACGGAAAAGATGCTGATTATGAAAAGAATCCGACTTCCTATCAGATAAAGAAGGGGATTGTAACAAATAAAACGAAGATATCTGCCCAATTGGCACGTAGCGGCGGTTTTGCATTGAGTCTCATCGAGGCGAGTCCATCCGATCGGAAATCAATTAAGAAATGGAAATGAGTCGCAGCTAAAACGATTGTTCATCTTCCTGTGTGTTTTTAATAAAAATTAGAGGTCCTCCGCAAAGAAAATTAAAACTTTGCGGAGTGCTTTTTTTATCGGATGGATTCTTTTTTGTATTTTTGCGCCATCTTTTTTTTAACATTATCAATTAAAGAGAACAACATGGGAGGTTTTTTCGGAACAGTCTCGAAATCAAGTTGCGTGACTGATTTATTCTATGGTACAGATTATAACTCACATCTGGGTACAAAGCGGGGCGGACTCGCGACTTATAGTCAGGAGAAAGGATTCATTCGCTCCATTCACAATCTGGAAAGTACGTATTTCCGATCCAAGTTTGAAGGAGAGCTTGACAAATTCAAAGGCAATGCCGGAATCGGTATTATCAGCGACACAGACGCACAACCTATCATTATCAATTCTCACCTCGGGCGCTTCGCCATCGTTACAGTCGCTAAAATAGCAAATATCCAGGAACTGGAAGAAGAACTTCTCAATCAAAATATGCACTTCGCCGAACTAAGTTCGAGCAATACCAATCAGACGGAACTTATCGCACTACTTATTATACAAGGAAGAACTTTCACTGAAGGTATCGAAAATGTATTCAAGCACATCAAGGGTTCTTGCTCGATGCTGATTCTTACGGAGGATGGCAGTGTTATTGCCGCCCGGGACAAATGGGGACGTACTCCGGTAGTGATTGGAAAGAAAGAAGATGCGTATGCTGCAACCAGTGAGTCATCCAGCTTTCCAAATCTGGATTATGAGATCGAAAGATACTTGGGACCGGGAGAAATAGTACGCATGTATGCCGACCGTATCGAGCAGCTTCGCCAGCCGAATGAAGAAATGCAGATTTGTTCTTTCTTGTGGGTATATTATGGTTTCCCGACTTCTTGTTATGAGGGTAAAAATGTAGAAGAAGTCCGCTTTACCAGTGGAATGAAGATGGGACAGAAGGATGAATCAGAAGTAGATTGTGTTTGTGGTATCCCCGATTCGGGAGTGGGCATGGCATTGGGATATGCCGAAGGCAAAGGGGTTCCTTACCATCGTGCCATTTCAAAATATACACCGACATGGCCTCGTAGCTTCACACCGAGTAATCAGGAAATGCGTTCGTTGGTTGCAAAGATGAAGTTAATTCCGAATCGTGCAATGCTTCAGGGAAAGCGTCTGTTGTTCTGTGATGATTCAATCGTACGTGGAACACAGTTGCGTGATAATGTGAAGATTCTGTACGATTATGGAGCAAAAGAGGTGCATATGCGTATCGCCTGTCCTCCGTTGATCTACGCCTGTCCGTTTGTGGGTTTCTCTGCTTCAAAGAATGCTTTGGAATTAATTACCCGCCGCATCATTAAGGAATTGGAAGGCGATGAAAATAAGAATCTGGAAAAATATGCTACTACAGGTTCGCCTGAATATGAAAAGATGGTTGACATCATAGCCGAGCGTTTCGGACTGTCTTCATTGAAATTCAATACACTTGAAACATTGATTGAAGCCATCGGATTGCCGAAATGTAAGGTTTGTACGCATTGTTTTGATGGCAGCAGTCACTTTTAAAGAAGAAATGGCAGAGAATTAAAATTCTGAAGTGAAGTGTGAAATATAAGCAATAAGTAATATACTGAGAAAAAAGAGCCGTGAATTGTTTGTCAATTCACGGCTCTTTTTTTACCTTTACGGCACTATAAACTATCAAAATGTAAATTGTAAATCATTAAATCGTAAATAGATATGACTTTAGTAGACAGATTTTTGAAGTATGTAAGCTTTGATACACAGTCGGATGAATCGACCGGGCTTACTCCCAGTACTCCAAAACAGATGGTATTCGCCGAATATCTGAAGACGGAACTGGAATCTTTGGGATTGGAAGATATTACATTGGATGAACATGGCTATCTTTTTGCCACGCTTCCTGCCAATATAGATAAGGAAGTACCCACTATCGGGTTCATTGCTCATATGGACACAAGTCCGGATATGACCGGGAAAGATGTTTCTCCACGTATTGTAAAAGACTATGATGGTTCGGATATAGTGCTTTGTGCAGAGGAAAATATAATCCTTTCTCCTGCACAATTTCCGGAACTGCGCGATCATAAAGGGGAGGATCTGATTGTAACAAACGGAAAAACTTTGCTTGGTGCGGATGATAAGGCGGGGATTGCCGAAATTGTATCAGCAATAGCTTATCTCAAAGAACACCCTGAAATCAAACACGGAAAGATTCGTATCGGATTCAATCCGGATGAGGAAATCGGTGAAGGTGCCCATAAGTTTGATGTAGAGAAGTTTGGCTGTGAATGGGCGTATACCATGGATGGTGGTGAAGTGGGAGAGTTGGAATTTGAAAACTTTAATGCTGCCGCTGCAAAGATTACTTTTAAAGGACGTAACGTACATCCGGGATATGCAAAGAATAAGATGATAAACTCGATTCGTGTCGCTAATCAGTTTATTGCGATGCTGCCCTCTATGGAAACTCCGGAACAGACCGAAGGTTATGAAGGATTCTATCATCTGATCGGTATTCAGGGAGATGTGGAACAAAGTACAGTATCCTACATTATCCGTGATCATGACCGTGCTAAATTTGAGGAACGCAAGGAAGAAATGAAACGTTTGGTTGCCCTGATCAATGCCGAATATGGAGAAGGTACAGCTGCATTGGAGTTACGTGACCAATATTATAATATGCGCGAAAAGATAGAACCGGTGATGCATATCATCGACACAGCTTTCTCTGCAATGGAAGCAGTAGGTGTGAAGCCGAATGTAAGGCCGATTCGTGGAGGTACGGATGGAGCACAGCTTTCATTTAAAGGTTTGCCTTGTCCGAATATCTTTGCAGGTGGTCTCAACTTCCATGGGCGTTATGAATTTATTCCTATCCCCAATATGGAGAAGGCGATGAATGTCATTGTGAAGATTGCAGAACTGGTAGCCTCCAAGTGATTATATTTCACGAATATCAATGTTCAATATTACTTAAAACTTAATACATAAAAAATGAAAACCACTCCGTTTACAGAGAAACACATTGCATTAGGTGCTAAAATGCATGAATTTGCAGGTTATAATATGCCCATCGAGTACTCTGGAATTATTGATGAACATCTGACTGTCTGCAATGCAGTCGGTGTATTTGATGTATCCCATATGGGGGAATTTTGGGTAAAAGGTCCGCAAGCGTTATCCTTTCTTCAGAAGGTGACTTCCAATAATGTGGCGGCACTTGTTCCCGGAAAAATACAATATACCTGTTTCCCTAATGAAGAAGGGGGGATTGTAGACGATTTGCTTGTGTATTGCTATGAGCCGGAAAAATATCTGTTGGTAGTGAATGCAGCCAATATAGAGAAAGACTGGAATTGGTGTGTTTCCCATAATACGGAAGGGGTGGAATTGGAAAATTCTTCTGATAACATGGCACAGCTTGCCGTTCAAGGTCCGAAGGCTGTTCTTGCTTTGCAAAAACTGACAGATATTGATTTGTCAGCTATTCCTTATTATTCGTTTACCGTTGGTAAGTTTGCGGGAAAGGAGAATGTGATTATTTCCAATACCGGATATACTGGTGCCGGAGGTTTTGAACTTTATTTCTATCCCGATGCTGCAGAAACGATGTGGAAAGCGGTGTTTGAGGCGGGAGAGGAGTTCGGGATAAAGCCGGTAGGACTGGGTGCTCGTGATACGCTTCGTCTGGAGATGGGGTTTTGTCTTTATGGCAATGACTTGGATGATAAAACTTCACCGATCGAAGCAGGATTAGGCTGGATTACTAAGTTTGTGGAAGGCAAAGAGTTTATCAACCGTCCGATGCTGGAAAAACAGAAGGCAGAAGGAACTACCCGTAAATTGGTTGGATTTGAAATGATCGACCGGGGAATTCCTCGTCATGGCTATGGACTGGTGGATGCAGAAGGAGAGAGTATAGGAGTGGTGACTTCCGGAACGATGTCTCCTACTCGTAAGATTGGTATTGGTATGGGGTATGTGAAACCGGAATATGCTAAAGTAGGTACGGAGATCTGTATTGATATGCGCGGACGTAAACTGAAGGCAATAGTGGTGAAACCACCTTTTAGAAAATAAAGGGGATGTCAAAACTCTCCTCTCAATAAAATTACCCTCGCTACAATTATCTGAACTGCACTCCTAAAGTTTTGTGTCCAACTTTTGGGGTGCAGTTCAATCTGTGGCAAGGGTAATTTTTCATTTATAAGGGTTTTGATTACCCTCTTGTATTATTTATTTTGGATATCGGATAAAACTTTAAATGGATGTAAAAGTGAGAAGTGAAATGATTGTGGTAGTATAATTCTTTTTAATATTAACTTCTTTTCATCTAATTGATAGTATGGATTAAAGACAGTTTCTTAATTTTGAAAGATTATTATTTGTACACAAAAAACTATCAACTATGAAGTCTGTTTTATTTTCAGTAATTATCTTATTATCTTTATCTTTTCAGAGCTGTAGAGATAATTTTAGTGTTCCAACTCCAGCAAGTCGTAACTACCAACAAGATGCTGCGGTGTTAAATGAATTTGTTGATATAAATAAAACTACACATGAATATTATATCAACTCTAATAAACGTAATTCTGTATTATCTTATATAACCAACGCAGATGTAGAAGAGCTAAACTCCGTCAATTCCCTTAATCTTAGTATCTTTAAAGAAAGTCTTAATCAAATAAATAGTTGCTCCGGACAGTTGGCGGCTTCTCATGGCGTGGACTATATTGTTATGATAACAGAAAATGAAATATACATTAGTCAAATAAAGAATGATTCACCAATTGAACTGAAGAAAAAACAGTCTGATAATGGCAGGTATTCTTCTACAGTAGCATCACTTGATGTGACGGATCACAAAGAGAATTATTATATAAATAAAGGCAATCATATCGAAACATCCATAGAATTAAATCCACAATCTTATAAGAATGCAGGCTGGGCATTTTACGTGACCTGCCACCTTAGAAGTAATGATAACAAGGAAACAGCAAGAATTTTATTTTGTGGAATTGGTTATCATATCAATCCTTGTTTTGAATGGTCTACAACTCAGGGTGATTATGCAGAATGGAATTTTGAAACGACGAGTTTGAATGCTCCCCGTATTGCAAACTTCAAATTCTTACGTTGATGAAAAAATGGATTTTTGTATCGCTCGTTTTTATCATGCCTTTTCTTATGACAGGTTGTGTGGAGAAGACCGGATATTATACAAAGGCGGAAGATGATGTCATATCTTTGATATGTGGTGTAACGTGGGCTAGTCAAAAAATAGTCAATGATGCTGAAGAGACGATTCAAGGGTTGTATAAGTTTAGAAACGATGGTACGTGTACTCAAACTTCAATTGTTACTGATAAAAACGGAAAAGAGCAACGGCGTGATGTCAATGTGAGATGGGCTTTTTATGATCAGAATTCCAGTACAATTTATTTTGGTTCGGATCATTATTGGGATATAGAGGAACTTACAACCAAGAAATTTGCCATTTATGACCGATGGGGAGAATATGGGGAAATAAATATGTCTAGAGAATATAAAGAATTTACTCCTTTAGAATAGCTTGATAGTTAGCTTTCAGAGATCTATGACTTTTATCAAATTCAAAGAGAAAATAAAGGTTATGGCGGGAGAATTGGTATCATAAAATGAAGTCGGTAGTTTATCTATAATAGATAGGCTGCCGATTTTTCCGCTTAATTATGTCTTATGTAAATAATTAGATATTTTATGCAATCTATTTGAGGCTATTGGCTTAAAACATATTTGTGAATATATTGTTTATACCATAGATTTATTATAATTTTGTCACCAAATACGATAAAACAATGTCTCAATTACCTACACTCATTGCCGATCTTGCACTGATACTGATTTGTGCCGGCGTTATGACTTTACTCTTTAAGAAGTTGAAGCAACCTTTGGTGTTGGGATATGTGGTTGCCGGGTTTCTGGCAAGTCCGCACATGCCTTTTACACCATCAGTGATGGATACCGCCAATATTAAGACATGGGCGGACATTGGTGTTATCTTCTTGTTGTTTGCTCTTGGTCTGGAGTTTAGTTTTAAGAAAATAGTTAAGGTAGGTGGCTCTGCTATCATTGCCGCCTGTACTATTATTTTTTGTATGATATTGCTGGGAATAGGCGTCGGCATGGGATTCGGCTGGCATCGAATGGACAGCCTGTTTTTGGGTGGTATGATTGCGATGTCTTCTACTACTATTATCTATAAGGCATTCGACGACTTGGGATTAAGAAAAAAACAGTTTACCGGACTTGTGCTGAGTATTCTGATTTTGGAGGATATATTGGCTATTGTATTGATGGTGATGCTTTCTACAATGGCGGTGAGTCATAATTTTGAAGGTACCGAAATGCTGGAGAGTATTGGCAAATTGCTGTTTTTCCTCATTCTGTGGTTTGTAGTAGGTATCTATCTGATTCCGGAGTTCTTGAAACGTTGCAGAAAGCTGATGGGAGAGGAAACTTTGCTTATTGTATCATTGGCGCTGTGTTTCGGCATGGTGGTAATGGCAGCCAATACAGGATTTTCCGCAGCATTCGGTGCGTTTATTATGGGGTCTATTCTGGCGGAAACGATCGAAGCGGAATCTATAGACAGACTGGTGAAACCTGTAAAAGATCTTTTCGGCGCTATTTTCTTCGTGTCGGTGGGTATGATGGTCGACCCTGCAATGATTATTGAATATGCAATACCTATTATTGTGATTACGATCGCGGTTATTTTGGGGCAGGCTACATTCGGAACATTCGGTGTGATTCTTTCCGGTAAACCATTGAAGACTGCTATGCAGTGCGGTTTCAGTTTGACCCAGATTGGTGAATTCGCATTTATTATTGCTTCCTTAGGTGTATCTCTGCATGTGACGAGCGATTTCTTATATCCGATAGTGGTAGCTGTCTCAGTGATAACCACTTTCCTGACTCCTTATATGATTCGCTTGGCTGAACCTGCTTCCTCTTTTGTAGATGCTCATTTACCTGCTTCCTGGCGGAAGTTTTTGATGCGCTATTCTTCAGGATCGCAAACTGTGCTTAATCATGAGAATTTGTGGAAGAAGCTGTTGCTGGCAATGGTGCGTATTACTGTAGTATATTCAATAGTCAGTATATCTATTATTGCACTGTCTTTCCGTTTTGTCGTGCCATTTTTTAAAGAGAATTTGCCTCATTTCTGGGCATCATTATTGGGGGCTGTTTTTATCATTCTCTGTATTGCGCCTTTCCTGCGCGCCATTATGGTGAAGAAAAACCATTCCGTGGAATTTATGACTCTGTGGCATGATAATCGTGCTAATCGTGCGCCATTGGTATCTACTATTGTCATACGTATAATGATAGCGGCATTATTTGTTATTTTTGTGATATCGGGATTGTTTAAGGCATCTATTGGATTGATTATTGGAGTTGCGGTGCTTGCTGTTCTGTTGATGGTATGGTCGCGTCGTTTGAAAAAACAATCTATATTAATTGAACGGCGTTTCTTTCAAAACTTGCGTTCCAGAGAGGTACGTGCAGAATATTTGGGAGAAAAGAAGCCGGAATATGCCGGACGCCTGTTGTCACATGATTTGCATTTGGCAGACTTGGAGATTCCGGGTGAATCAACTTGGGCGGGAAAAACGTTGATGGAATTAAATTTAGGTAAGAAATATGGAATTCATATTGCTTCTATCTTACGAGGAAAAAGGAGGATTAATATTCCCGGTGGTTCTGTACGCCTTTTCCCTATGGATAAGATTCAGGTGATAGGTACAGATGAACAGCTGAACGTATTTAGCAGTGCGATGCAAAGTGGTGCTAAAATAGACTGGGATGTATATGAAAAAGGAGAGATGATTTTAAAGCAGTTTATTGTTGATACGGACTCTGTTTTTCTGGGTAAAACAATTCGTGAATCCGGTATACGGGATAAATACCATTGTATGATAGCCGGTGTGGAACGGGAAGATGGGACGCTGATGGTACCGGATGTAAATGCGCCATTCGAAGAGGGTGATGTAGTGTGGGTTGTCGGTGAAAAAGAGCATGTGTACCAATTAGTCGATCAAAAAAACGAAAAAATACAGGTGAAATAAAAGCAGAACGACTATTTTTGCTTTGTCAAAACATAAAAATAATAATATCATGAAGAGCGATCCAAAAGAATGTCTGTATTGCCAGAACAATGAAACGTTGCATAATCTGATGATTGAGATTGCGCAGCTTAGTGTATCACGTGTGTTTTTGTTTAAAGAGCAAACTTATCGGGGGCGCTGCCTCGTTGCTTACAAGGATCACGCGAATGATTTGAATGAATTGAGTGATGAAGACCGTAATGCATTTATGGCTGATGTGGCACGTGTTACTCGTGCGATGCAGAAGGCTTTCCAGCCGGAAAAAATAAATTATGGTGCTTATTCAGATAAATTATCTCATCTGCATTTTCATCTGGCTCCGAAATATGTCGACGGACCTGATTATGGAGGTATATTCCAGATGAATCCGGGAAAGGTTTATTTGACGGATGTTGAATATCAGGAATTGATTGATGCGGTGAAAGCAAATCTGTAATCGGAGTATTTGATAAATGATAAACGGTGAATAAACTGTAACATAGAGGTACAGGTTTGTTCGCCGTTTATCATTTATATTATTTAGTGTTTATTTATCTTCGTCGAAATCAAAGTCAAAATCAAAGTCGTCCATAAATTCCGGAGCAGTGAATTCTTCCAGACTTCTGCGATCTTTTTTGGTTGGACGTCCGGTTCCTCGTGCACGATCGATAAATCCGCTGATTTTACTCATCTCCAATAGTTCATATTGGTCGGGAGTTGTTACATTTTCCATCATATCGGGTACAAGTTTGGCACCTACTCGCTTTTCGATAGCTTGTAGCACTTTGAATGAATAGGTGATAGGCGGTTTCTTGACTTGAATCACATCACCTGGCTTTATCATGCGAGAGGCTTTTACATATGCTCCGTTAATGGTGACACGATTCATCTTACAAGCTTCAGCAGCAATTGTGCGTGTCTTGAAAATACGAACGGCCCACATCCATTTATCTATTCTTGCTTCTGCCATATGTCTATTGATGATTTATTAATTTATGATGTACAATATCTTAGTGGTGTACTGACTAAAACCAACTGCAAATGCGCTATAAGTAGCCGACTGTAAATGCTCTTATTTTTTATTAAACTGGTTCATGGTAATATCTATACCTGCCAGGCAGAAACTTTTGATGATTTCTCCGGCGGTCTCCAGTCTTTCATTCATTGTCTTGAGGTCTTCATCAGTAAAGTGTCCGAGTACATAGTCAACCTGTCCGCCTTTCGGGAAGTCATTACCGATACCAAAGCGTAAACGGGCATAGTTCTGGGTTCCTAAAATGGCTGCTATATGCTTAAGGCCATTATGTCCGGCATCACTTCCTTTTCCTTTCAGACGTAGAGTACCAAAGGGGAGAGCCAGATCGTCCACTACTATTAATACATTTTCCAATGGAATGTTTTCTTTTTGCATCCAGTAACGAACAGCTAGTCCGCTCAGATTCATGAAAGTTGATGGCTTGAGTAAAATTAACTGGCGTCCTTTGATTGAAAAACTAGTAGTAAACCCGTAGCGTCCGTCAATGAAAGGAGGGGCGTTGTTGATTCTAGCCAATGCCTCCACTGTCATGAAACCAATATTGTGTCTGGTTTCATGATATTCAGGCCCAATGTTTCCTAGTCCGACAATTAGATATTTAATCATTGTTTTTTTCGTAAAAACAGTTTGTTAATATAAAAAGAGAACGCAGATTAACGCAAACTAATGCAGACTGAACATCTGCTTTAATCTGCATTAATCTGCGTTTTGCTATATCTCTTTACAGGGATAATCTCAAATTACTTTCCAGCGGCAGCTGCTGCACCTCTTGCTGCACGAGTCAACTTAACAGCACATACAACTGCTTCCTTAGCACTGATCAGTTCAAGACCTTCGAAGCTCAATTCGCCAACTTTAACAGTCTTACCCAATCCCAGGTGAGAAACGTTAACAGTCAGTTTTTCAGGAATTGCATTGTACAGAGCTTTCACTTTAATCTTACGCATCTGCAATGCAAGCTTACCACCGGCTTTAACACCTTCTGCAAGACCTTCCAATTGTACTGGAACTTCCATAACGATAGGTTTAGCTTCGTCAATCTGATAGAAGTCAACATGAAGAATGTTGTCTTTTACCGGATGGAATTGAATATCTTTCAGGATAGCGTTTACTTTTTTGCCATCGATATCCAGATCTACTACGTAAATGTGCGGAGTATAAACCAAGTTACGAAGACCTTCGTTAGTCACTGTAAAGTGAACAACTTCACCAGCTCCGTAAAGTACACAAGGTACACCACCGTTCTTACGAATTTCTTTCAAGGCTCTTGCTTGTTCTGAAGAGCGTTCTGCAATAGTTCTTGCAGTTCCTTTTACTTCAATTGATTTCATTTCTTAAAAAATTGTGTTACTCTAAATTAAGTTATTTTGCTTAATTCACCATTACACGATGTGGATTATCACATGATGTTGCAAAAAAGCGGTGCAAAAGTACAGTTTTTTTTTGAAATATCAAAGAGTTACCTCTTTAAAAGTCAATATCAATCTTAATTTCGTTTTCCAGCTTGTCCTCTTTTGCTTCTTCGGCAAGCGCTTCTTGTTCTCTTTTTATATCTGCCTCTTCATTCAGGCGGCTGATATAATCATTCATGTCGTTGTGGTTAATGAAATTGAGGGCTTCTGTCAATCCTGCCATGAATTTCTGAAAATCCTCCTTATATAAGAAGATTTTGTGCTTTTCAAAGCTAACTTGAGAGTCATCTCCTTCTCCCATCACTACTTTCTTACTCTCCGTAATTGCTAAAAACATTTCATCTTTACGGTTCTTCTTCACATCAAGGTAATAGATGCGTTTACCTGCTTTGATGGACTTGGAGAAAACAATCTCCTTATCATTCATGTCTGCGTTCATTTTCTTTTTAAAATCTTCCATATCATTCGGTCCGTTAATAATCGGCCTCAAAATTGGATATTTTTTTTAAACTGTCAAAAGAAAAAGCGCAGAGAATCAAATACTGCATTAAAAAATGTGATTTATTTGTGGAAACTCATTAAAAATATCTACTTTTGCAATTCGATAATAACAGTATTAATTTGAATTATGATCAACAGAGTTCTTATTCGTCTTAAGATTATACAAATAGTGTATGCCTATTACCAGAACGGCAGCAAAAATCTAGACTCAGCGGAGAAAGAGTTATTCTTCAGCCTTTCAAAGGCGTATGACCTTTATAATTATTTGTTAATGCTGATGATGGCATTGACAGAGTATGCACAAAAGCGCATTGATGCGGCAAAAGCAAAACTGGCTCCTACTAAAGAAGAGTTATATCCCAATACAAAGTTTGTGGATAATAAGTTTGTTGCACAGTTGGAGGTGAACAAACAATTAACCGAGTTTATATCCAATCAGAAAAGGACTTGGGCTAATGATCAGGATTTCGTCAAGGAACTCTATGAGAAAATTGTAGAAAGCGATATTTATAAAGATTATATGGCTTCCAGTGATAATTCCTATGAGGCTGACCGTGAATTGTGGAGAAAACTCTATAAGACATACATCTTCAATAATGATTCTCTTGATCAGGTATTGGAAGACCAGAGTCTGTATTGGAATGACGATAAAGAGATTGTGGATACCTTTGTGCTGAAAACGATTAAGCGTTTTGAAGAGAAGAACGGAGCAAATCAAGAATTGCTTCCGGAATTCAAGGATGACGAAGATCAGGAATTTGCACGTCGTTTATTCCGTCGTACTATTCTGAATTCCGACTATTATCGTCACCTTGTGAGCGAGAATACTAAAAACTGGGATTTGGACCGTATTGCATTTATGGATATTATCATTATGCAGACTGCTTTAGCAGAAATTTTAAGTTTCCCGAACATTCCGGTGAGTGTTTCGTTAAATGAATATGTAGAAATCGCGAAGTTGTATAGTACTGCCAAGAGCGGAAGCTTTATCAACGGAACGTTGGATGGAATAGTTAATCAATTGAAAAAAGAAGGTAAGTTGACTAAAAACTGATACCTTTGTCCATATAGTAGAAATTAAAACTTGATTATTTATGAACCTATTGACTGTATTATTGCAAGCTCCCGCAGCGGGAGGTGGAAGTATGATGTGGATCATGCTGATAGCTATGTTTGTTATCATGTATTTCTTTATGATCCGTCCTCAGAACAAAAAGCAGAAAGAAATTGCTAATTTCCGCAAATCTCTTCAGGTAAATCAGTCAGTAATTACTGCAGGTGGTATCCATGGTACGATCAAAGAGATTACTGATGATTATATAGTACTTGAAATTGCTTCTAACGTGAAGATTAAAATAGATAAGAACTCTATTTTTGCTGATGCTTCGGCTGCCGGCAATCAGTCTAAGTAATCTTTAGTAAACAAATACCCTATGCTCGATCGTAGGAAATTAAGATATACATATTTAAGACTATCCAAAAGAATTAAGGATTTCCTGCTTAGTGATAAAAGCAGGGAGTTCTTAATTTTTTTATTTTTTTTCCTGATTGCCGGTGGATTCTGGCTGATTCAGACCCTCAATAACGACTATGAAGCGGAATTCTCTATCCCGGTGAGAATGAAGGATGTCCCCAATAATATAGTACTTACTTCAGAACCTCCTTCCGAACTTCGTGTCCGGGTAAAGGACAAAGGGACGGTGCTTCTCAATTATATGCTGGGAAAAAGCTTTTTTCCGGTAAACTTAAGTTTTCCAGATTATAAAGGGCAAAATAATCATGTGAAGATCTTTGCCTCTGAATTTGAAAAGAAGATACTCAGCCAGCTGAATGCCTCTTCTAAAATACTTTCGATAAAACCTGATACATTAGATTATATCTATTCGACAGGAAAATCTAAGTTAGTACCTGTTCATTTTCAAGGGAAAGTGACTGCCGGACTTCAATATTATGTTTCCGATACAATTTGTAGTCCGGATTCTGTATTAGTATATGCTCCGGCTGGAATTTTAGATACTATAAAAGCTGCTTATACCCAAGAAGTAAACCTTGAAAATATTTCGGATACGATTCGTCAGCGGGTGGCTTTGAATAATAAAAAAGGAGTGAAGTATGTTCCCGCTTCGGTTGAACTGACTTTTCCTGTAGATATTTACACAGAGAAGACGGTCGAAGTTCCATTGCGTGGGGTTAACTTTCCGGCGGATAAGGTACTTCGTGCATTTCCTTCAAAGGTTCAAATAACTTTTCAAGTAGGCTTGAAACGTTTTCGAAGCATTAAAGCCAGCGATTTTGTGATAAGTGTTTCTTATGAAGAGCTACTAAAACTAGGATCTGATAAGTATACGGTAAAGTTAAAATCAGCTCCTCGTGGGATTAACCAGATTCGTATAGTACCCGAGCAAGTTGATTTTCTGATAGAACAAGTTTCTTCCGATGGTTATTAAAATAGGTATTACCGGTGGAATCGGTAGTGGAAAAAGTGTAGTTTCCAGATTACTGGAAATGATGGGAATTCCCGTTTATGTTTCGGATATTGAGGCGAAGCGCATCACTCATACCAATGAGGTGATACGTAGAGAACTTTGTACTCTGGTCGGTCCGGATGTTTTTCAGAATGGAGAGTTAAATCGTCCTTTATTAGCATCGTATTTATTCGGTGATTCGCAGCATGCGAAAGAGGTAAATGCTATCATTCATCCGAAGGTGAAAGAAGATTTCAGGCAATGGACACTTCGGAAAGGTGATATCGGTATCGTTGGTATGGAATCGGCAATTCTTTTGGAAGCCGGTTTTAAAGAGGAGGTCGATTTTGTGGTAATGGTATATGCACCGTTGGAAGTAAGAGTGGTAAGGGCAATGAAACGTGATCATTCTTCAAAGGAATTGATAATGAAACGTATCGAGGCACAAATGAGTGATGAGATAAAGCGAAATCGTGCTGATTTTGTAATCGTGAATGATGATGAAACCCCTTTAATTCCACAGGTTTTGACGTTTATTTCTTTGCTATCTAAAAATAATCATTACCTTTGCTCCGCAAAAAAATAATTAATAAACAAAAGAATATATACTATGTTGAAGACTATCCTGTCTATCTCCGGTAAACCGGGATTGTACAAACTAATTTCGCAAGGAAAAAATATGTTGATTGTTGAATCAATCAGTGCAGATAAAAAACGTTTCCCCGCTTATGGTAATGAGAAAATTATCTCTTTGGCAGATATAGCAATGTATACGGATGAGGCGGAAGTGCCTCTGTATAACGTGTTGGAAGCAATGAAGGGAAAAGAAAATACTGGAGTAGCTTCTATTGATCCTAAAAAAGCCACTCCGGAACAGCTCCGTGAGTATTTAGGAGAAGTATTACCAAATTTTGATCGTGAACGGGTATATGTTGCAGACATTAAGAAATTGATTTCTTGGTACAACATTTTAGTTTCTAACGGAATTACAGAATTTAAATCAGAAACAGACACTGCAGAAGAGGCTGTAACTGATGAAAAATAAGTCATGAAACACTAATGACTTTAATACGAAAATGTATTAAGGAAAGCGTGACAATAGTTCAAATTGTCACGCTTTCTTTTATTTATAAAAGTATATGTAAGCGACAAATCCCCTTTAGTGTTCTTTAAGCAATCTTATGTTTGCATGAATATTTTATTGTTTATATAGTAGATAAACATAGTTTTTCTCTATCTTTGTAACTGCTAATATACGTAAAAATATGGATGTAATAACAAATAAAGAGGTAAACGTTTACCTTGATAATGAAAAAGGAACATTGTGCTTAACTGGAATGTTGGTAGGTACTATGGTGTTTTTATATGATTCGCAAGGGGAACTGAAAGAGAAACAGAGGTTTACCTTACCTTCTCTCACTTTGGATATTCCTAAGAAAGGTACCTATGTTTTAGTAATGAGTCATCCTAATTGTCAGCCAGAAGTAAGAAGAATTATATATTCCGGAGTATAAAAAAGCCGATATGTTCATTTAAGAACATATCGGCTGTCTTTATAACAACTAATTATAATTTAGTTTCTGAATACCAACCCATCTCCGTTTGAATCTACAATAATTGCCTTGCTTCTGTCAACTTCCTGTGACAGTAACTTTTTCGACAAATCGTTCAGCAAATAACGCTGGATAGCTCTTTTTACCGGTCGAGCTCCGAATTCAGGATCATATCCTACCTGGGATAAGAAATTCAAAGCAGCATCTGTCATTTCCAGTTCTACTCCGTTTTCTGCAAGCATCTTTTGTACACCTTTAATTTGTAAGAGCACAATTTGTCTGATTTCAGTTTCCGTTAACGGTAAGAACATAATTGTTTCATCAATACGATTCAGGAATTCCGGACGAATGGTTTTCTTTAGCATATTCATCACTTCCTTCTTCGTCTCTTCGATCACTTCTTCTTTATTCGAACCGCTCAGTTTCTCCATCTGACTTTGTATATAAGAACTTCCCATATTTGAAGTCATGATGATGATCGTATTTTTAAAGTTGACTACTCTTCCTTTATTATCTGTCAGTCGTCCATCATCCAGTACTTGTAACAGAATGTTGAACACATCCGGATGCGCTTTTTCGATTTCGTCAAACAAAACAACAGAGTAAGGTTTTCGGCGAATGGCTTCTGTCAGCTGACCGCCTTCATCGTATCCAACGTATCCCGGAGGTGCTCCGACCAGACGAGAAACGCTGTGTTTCTCCTGATACTCACTCATATCTATACGAGTCATCATCGATTCATCGTCAAAGAGGAATTCTGCCAAAGCTTTTGCCAATTCTGTTTTACCGACACCGGTTGTTCCAAGGAAGATAAATGAACCGATCGGGCGTTTGGGATCTTGCAATCCGGCACGGCTACGGCGTACTGCGTCTGCAACTGCTTCAATCGCTTCGTTCTGACCTATAACTCGTTGATGAAGTTCATCTTCCAGGTGCAGCAATTTATCTTTCTCACTTTGCAACATTTTGCTGACAGGAATACCAGTCCAGCGAGAAACAACATCAGCGATGTCTTCAGCGTCCACTTCTTCTTTGATCATGGCTTTATCACCTTGCATGCCACGAAGCTTTTCTTGTGTATCTTCTATTTCTTTATCCAAGGCCTGAAGCTTTCCGTAACGTATTTCGGCTACTTTTCCATAGTCTCCTTCACGTTCCGCCTTTTCTGCTTCGAACTTCAGATTTTCGATTTCCACTTTGTTCTGCTGGATTTTATCCATCAGCGTTTTTTCACTCTGCCATTTGGCTTTGAAAGATTTTTCAAGTTCCTTTAATTCTGCCAGTTCTTTACCGATAATTTCCAGCTTTGGCTTGTCATTTTCACGTTTGATGGCTTCACGTTCAATCTCTAACTGTTTGATTTTACGTGAAATTTCATCCAGCTCTTCTGGGACAGAATCTACTTCCATGCGTAGCTTAGCTGCAGCTTCATCCATCAGGTCGATTGCCTTATCCGGTAAGAAACGGTCGGTGATATAGCGGCTGCTAAGTTCTACGGCTGCTATGATGGCGTCGTCTTTGATACGTACATGATGATGGTTCTCATAGCGCTCTTTCAATCCACGAAGGATAGAGATAGTACTCAGAGTGTCAGGCTCATCTACTTGTACAATCTGGAAACGACGTTCCAGTGCTTTATCCTTTTCGAAATACTTCTGATATTCATCAAGGGTTGTCGCACCGATTGAACGTAGTTCTCCACGTGCTAATGCCGGTTTCAGGATATTTGCGGCATCCATTGCACCTTCGCCCTTGCCGGCGCCTACCAGTGTGTGAATCTCATCAATAAACAAGATTATATCACCTTCTGATTTCTTCACCTCGTTGACAACTGATTTCAGACGTTCTTCGAACTCTCCTTTATACTTTGCTCCTGCTACCAGTGCTCCCATATCAAGAGAATAGACCTGTTTGTTTTTCAGGTTTTCGGGCACGTCTCCCCGGAGGATACGATGTGCCAGTCCCTCTACGATAGCTGTCTTACCTGTACCCGGTTCACCAATCAGAATCGGATTGTTTTTGGTTCTACGGCTCAATATCTGGAGTACCCGGCGGATTTCTTCATCACGTCCGATTACCGGGTCCAGTTTACCGCTGCGGGCCGCTTCGTTCAGATTGATGGCATATTTCTCTAAAGACTGATAGTTATCTTCACTGGATTGTGAAGTTACTTTTTCTCCTTTTCTTAGTTCGTTGATGGCATCGCGCAGTTCTTTTTCCGTCATTCCGGCATCTTTTAGGATGGTGGATACGGTGCTTTTTACGGTCAGCAATGCCAGCAGGATGTGTTCCAGTGAAACGAATTCATCACCCATTTCCTTAGAATACTGCGTTGCTTTCTGTAATACTTCATTAGATTCTCTGCTCAAGTAAGGTTCGCCACCAGAAACCTTTGGCAGTGAGTCGATTTGCTTATCAACCACGAGAGCTACTTGCTGACCGTTCATACCTAATTTTTGGAAGATGAAGTTGGTTACATTTTCGCCTACCTTCATAACTCCATGCAGGATATGAGCGGGTTCGATAGCCTGTTGGCCCCGGCTTTGTACCAGATTAACAGCCTCCTGTACCGCTTCTTGAGATTTGATGGTAAAATTGTTAAAGTTCATATCGTTGTTCTCCTTTCTTTTTTCACGTTTTTAATAACACTTGAGAGGGCGCAAAAGATTTGCCAAGTATAAAAATATGACAAAATAGCATGATTATTAAGGAGTTAAAGGACAAAATGACCATTTTTACCTAAACATAACTGACGAATTTGCCGTGAAATGAAGCGGATAAATAAAAGTATTGTAGTATCTTTATCCGCTGTAATCATATTATAAATAAGGTATGAATGATAAACCTCAAATAAAACTGTCTGAAACAGTAGTGTTGATTGATGCTGCTTTCTTGAATTTTGTAATTACAGATATGAAAGGTTATTTTGAAGAGACCTTGCAGCGTTCTTTACAAGAGATAGACCTTTCTATGCTGACTACTTATCTGACTTTGGATGCGGGCATTACAGAAGGAAAAAATGAAGTGCAATTCCTTTTTGCTTACGACAAAGACTCAAGTCATCTTGCGCATTGCCATCCTTCTGATCTGGAAAAAGAGCTGAATGGAGTCGCTTTTCAAAGTCCTTATGGAGAATATTCATTTGCAAGTGTTCCTTCTGAAGGGATGGTATCGAGGGAAGAACTGTTTCTGGATTTAGTGGCTATCGTTTCCGATTCGGCAGATGTGAAAAGGATGATTGTCGTGTCTTTTAATGAGGAATATGGGAAGAAAGTGACTGATGCTTTGCATGAGGTGAAAGGTAAAGAGATCATTCAGTTCCGTATGAATGAGCCTGAAGCATCGGTTGAATATAAGTGGGATATGTTGGCTTTTCCTGTTATGCAGGCATTGGGGATCAGAGCTGATGAATTATGATCTTTGTCTTTAGTTCTCAATTTTTAATTCTTAATCTTTAATTAAAAGGTGTCCGATTTTCGTTTAAAAGTATTTCAGAGCGTAGCGAAGAATCTGAGTTTTACAAAGGCTTCGCAGGAGTTGTTTGTCAGCCAGCCTGCTATTACGAAGCATATTCAGGAACTGGAGACTTACTATCAGGTTCGTTTGTTCGAACGTCAGGGTAGCAAGATTTCGTTGACTGTTGCCGGTGAACTGCTGCTCAAGCACAGTGAAAAGATATTGGAGGACTACAAACGCCTGGAATATGAGATGCATTTGCTGCACAACGAATATATTGGTGAGTTGAAGTTGGGGGCTAGTACGACTATTGCGCAATATGTATTGCCTCCACTATTAGCCAACTTTATTGCAAAGTTTCCTAAGGTCATCCTTTCTTTGTTGAATGGAAATTCCCGTGGGATAGAAGCGGCTTTACAAGAACACAGAATTGATTTGGGATTGGTAGAAGGTATCTTTCGTTTACCTAGTTTAAAATATCTCCCTTTTCTGCAAGATGAACTCGTTGCAGTGGTAAATGCGCATAGCAAATTCGCCGTTCAAGATGAAATTACTCCTGAGGAGTTACCGGATATTCCTCTGGTATTGCGTGAGAGAGGATCGGGTACGCTGGATGTATTCGAACGTGCTTTGTCACAGCATAATATGAAGCTGTCTTCATTGCATGTTCTTATGTATCTCGGAAGTAGGGAAAGCATTAAACTATTTTTGGAACATACCGATTGTATGGGGATCGTTTCCATTCGGTCGGTTCATAAGGAACTTGTTGCGGGCAATTTGCGGGTAGTTGAGATAAAAGGAATGCCGATGCAGCGTGAATTTAATTTTGTACAGCTGCAAGGGCAGGAGGGGGGATTATCCCAAGTGTTTATGAGATTTGCGGGGCTCCATAGCAAGAATCTGTAATCACGCCGGATGCTATGTGATGTCAAAAAGCACTTTTTACATAAAAAGAAACTTTGTTGAAAAGTAAATAAAGTTAATTGTATTTTCACATATCTTCTGTATCTTTGTTTCTCCCCACGACTTTCTTTAATGAAGTGGTTACTGATAAAATGTTTCAGTAGGTGATAGACCGATATTATCACGGTAGACCTGATGGGGTAGCAATGAAGAAACTTAAAAATAATTAGATATTACTATAATATGGGCTGTTTGATGAATTTATTGTGGCTATTGCTAGGTGGAATTTTTACCGCAGTGGAATATCTTATTTCAAGTTTGCTGATGATGATTACCATTATCGGTATCCCTTTTGGCATACAGACATTAAAGTTGGCCGGGCTTGCTTTATGGCCTTTTGGGAAAGAAGTGAGGAGTGGACAGCGTTCCGGTGGCTGCCTTTATGTATTAATGAATATTTTATGGATATTCTTGGGAGGCATTTGGATTTGTCTGTCACATTTAGTTTTTGGAGCAATTTTGTGTATCACTATTATTGGTATTCCCTTTGGTTTACAACACTTCAAATTGGCGGCTTTGGCATTGTCTCCTTTTGGAAAAGATATTGTGACGGT
Source organism: Bacteroides sp. HMSC067B03 (assembly GCF_001811315.1). NCBI lineage: Bacteria > Pseudomonadati > Bacteroidota > Bacteroidia > Bacteroidales > Bacteroidaceae > Bacteroides > Bacteroides sp. HMSC067B03. The sequence continues at coordinate 22,658 of NZ_KV804494.1, forward strand.
ATAGAATTGAAAAGTGATTCCCCTCTTCTTATAACTAAAAGTTATAACTCATAATTAGAAACGATTAGTCTGTCTTGATTGTTTGCCGTACTTTTGTGCCCAGAAAAATAATTAAAGATAAAAATATGATTTCAACAGCTACAAAAACGTTGCAGGCAAACAACAAGACAATTTATGTCGCACTGCTTTCTACTTTGACTTTCTTTCTGTTTTTAGATTATATTCCGGGGCTACAGGCTTGGTCGGCATGGGTTACTCCTCCGGTTGCTTTATTTTTGGGACTGATTTTTGCGTTGACCTGTGGACAGGCTCATCCGAAATTTAATAAAAAGACTTCCAAATATTTATTGCAATATTCAGTTGTTGGCTTAGGATTTGGGATGAATCTTCATTCAGCTCTGGCTTCCGGCAAAGAAGGTATGGAGTTTACCGTTATTTCGGTAGTGGGTACCTTATTGATTGGTTGGTTCATCGGACGCAAACTCTTTAAGATCGACCGGAATACTTCTTATCTCATCAGTTCGGGAACTGCTATTTGTGGTGGTAGTGCTATTGCAGCAGTAGGACCGGTGCTGAAAGCTAAGGACAGTGAAATGTCTGTTGCATTGGGCACAATCTTCGTTTTAAATGCTATCGCACTGTTTATTTTCCCGATGATCGGTCACGCATTAAATATGAGTCAGCATGAATTTGGTACATGGGCGGCTATTGCTATTCATGATACGAGTTCCGTAGTAGGAGCCGGTGCTGCCTATGGTGAGGAAGCTTTGAAGGTGGCTACTACTATTAAGCTGACTCGTGCGCTTTGGATTATTCCGATAGCCTTCGCCACTTCCTTTATATTTAAGAGCAAAGGACAGAAAATTAGTATTCCTTGGTTTATCTTTTTCTTTATCCTGGCAATGGTAGTAAATACCTATTTGCTTGACGGAGTATCGGCTTTAGGCGCAGCTATCAATGGAATTGCCCGCAAAACACTGACTATTACAATGTTCTTTATCGGTGCTTCTCTTTCTATCGATGTATTGAAAAATGTCGGAGTCAAACCTCTGATTCAAGGAGTACTACTTTGGGTAGTAATTAGTTTGAGCACATTGGCTTACATTTACTTTGTGTAAAGCCGTAGACAAATAGAGAGTAATATAGCATAAAAAAGTGGAGGAATATCGGTTCATACGGTGATTCCTCCACTTTTATTTTTAGTATCCGTTTTAAGAGCCCCGGATTATTTTTTCTTCAGTTCTTCGAAGATCAGTCCTTCCAGTTCTTCTGCCAGTTCCGGATTATCTTTGATACAAACTTTGGCTGCATCACGTCCTTGACCTAGTTTAGTATCATTGTAGCTATACCATGAACCACTCTTCTTGATAATTCCCAATTCGGCACCCAAGTCGATGATTTCTCCGGAGTGGGAGATACCTTCACCAAACATAATGTCGAATTCAGCTTTGCGGAAAGGAGGTGCTACTTTGTTCTTTACTACTTTCACTTTGGTTAACTTACCAAGCACTTCTTCACCATCCTTGATTGGCTGGCTGCCACGGATATCTATACGTACAGAAGCATAGAATTTCAATGCGTTACCACCTGTTGTTGTTTCCGGATTACCAAACATAACACCAATTTTTTCACGAAGTTGATTGATAAAGATACAAGTCGTACGTGTCTTGCTGACTGTACCGGTCAATTTACGCAAAGCCTGTGACATCAGGCGTGCCTGTAGACCTACTTTGTTGTCACCCATGTCACCTTCAATTTCTGCTTTTGGGGTTAATGCTGCAACAGAGTCAATTACAATGATATCAATAGCGGAAGAACGGATTAGTTGCTCGGCTATTTCCAAAGCCTGTTCACCGTTGTCTGGTTGGGAAATCCAGAGATTATCCACATCCACACCTAGTTTCGCTGCATAGAAACGGTCGAAAGCATGCTCAGCGTCAATGAAAGCTGCGATACCACCGGCTTTTTGCGCTTCGGCAATGGCATGGATAGCCAATGTCGTTTTACCGGAAGATTCCGGACCATAGATTTCGATGATTCTTCCCCGGGGATACCCACCTACGCCGAGTGCTACATTTAAAGCAATGGAGCCGGTAGGAATCACTTCTACTTGTTCAACACTATCATCGCCCATTTTCATGATAGAACCTTTACCGAAGTTTTTTTCTATCTTTTCCATGGCGGCCTGTAAGGCTTTTAGTTTTTCGCTTGATGCCATTTTATTATCTGTTTCAAAATTAAGTTCGTCTTTCTTTGCCATACCTTATTCTTCTAATTGATGGATTTATTGATTCAAAATCTGTGTGGCATGTTCTTTGGTTTTCACTTCTTTCGGGGTGATAATCCGTTCTACAATTCCTTCTTCGTTGATCAGGAAGGTCGTACGGAGGGTTCCCATATAAGCACGGCCATACAGTTTCTTTTCTCCCCATACACCAAATTCTTCTACCAGTTTCTTGTCGGTATCGGCTATCAGTGTGAAGGGAAGATTGTTTTTTTCAATGAATTTCTGGTGCGACTTCTCGTTGTCTACGCTGACGCCGATTACTTCATAACCGGCCTTACGCAGTTCGGAATAGTTGTCGCGCAGGCTGCATGCTTGTGCCGTGCAACCTGATGTGCTGTCTTTCGGATAGAAGTACAGCACTATTTTCTTTCCTTGGTAAGCACTTAGTCTGATCTCTTCACCTTTTTCATTGGTGCCTAAGATTTCCGGTGCTTTATCTCCTACGTTAATCATAAACTTTCTTTTTAAACAATCTCTTTATAATTCCAGGTCTTTATTGAACACTTCGTGCCAAGGCAATCCTTGTTTGTTGAGTTGTTCCATAAATGGGTCCGGATTGAATTCTTCTACATTGTTCACACCCGGACGTTTCCATTCGCCTTTGAAGAACATCATTGCACCGATCATTGCCGGAACTCCGGTGGTATAGCTTACACCCTGCATACCAGTTTCTTTGTAAGCTTCCTGATGACTGCAGTTGTTGTATACGTAATAAGTACGTTCTTTTCCGTCTTTGATACCACGAATACGGCAGCCGATAGAAGTTTCTCCTTCGTAGTTCTCACCCAAATCCTGCGGATTGGGCAATACGGCTTTCAGGAATTGCAATGGTACGATTTTCGTTCCGTTATAGTCAACTTCGTCGATACGGGCCATACCTATATTTTGGATGACACGTAAATGAGTCAGATACTCTTGTCCGAAAGTCATCCAGAAACGTGCGCGTTTGATTGTCGGGAAGTGTTTTACCAATGATTCCAGTTCTTCATGATAAAGAAGATAAGAATCACGCGGACCGATGTTTGGATAAGTCAGGTCCTTATGAATTTCCAACGGACCGGTTGTTACCCATTGTCCGTTTTCATAATAACGTCCGTTTTGGGTAATTTCGCGGATGTTTATTTCCGGATTGAAGTTTGTAGCAAATGCTTTATGATGATTACCGGCATTACAGTCCACAATGTCCAGATACTGAATTTCATCGAAGTAATGCTTTGCTGCATAGGCAGTATAGATGCCGCTGACTCCCGGGTCGAATCCGCAACCAAGGATAGCTGTCAGACCGGCTTCTTTGAAGCGGTCGTGGTAGGCCCATTGCCAGCTGTATTCAAAATGAGCTTCATCTTTCGGCTCGTAATTTGCGGTATCCAGATAATTGACTCCTGCTTTCAGACAGGCCTCCATTATGGTAAGGTCCTGATAAGGAAGAGCAACGTTAATCACCATTTCCGGTTTAAAGTCATTGAATAAAGCTACCAGTTCGTCTACATTGTCAGCATCGACTTTAGCCGTTTTTATATTGGGATTGCCTATAGCTTTGACGATATTATCGCATTTCTCCTTTGTACGGCTGGCAATCATGATGTCTGTGAATACATCGGCATTTTGTGCCACTTTGTGTGCTACGACAGTACCAACACCGCCTGCACCGATAATAAGAACTCTACCCATTTCTTTTAATTAATATATTATAAATCAAAAATTAAGATTTTAGAATCGTTAGTTTGGCAAATATACGTGATTATTTTCAGATAATCATAGCGTCGGTACTCCTTTTTATTTGAAACGTTGCAAGGTACCATTTTCAAATTCCAGTGTTCTTCCGTTGTAGAACCAGGTTTCAAAACGGCTGTCTTTTTTTAGTTGTATGTCAACCGGATTGCCTATCGACAGGCGGCATTCATCGGCACTCATGCCTTCTTCCAGCTCGCCTTGTGCAATGATTTTCCAGCGTTCTTCGGTGATAGCCGGATATTTCTGCTTCATATCCCCGAAACCGAAAAGGTCTTCAATATAATTCTCGTTTTTAACGATCACATCGTATTTTAGGTCAACTTCTGTTATATAAAGTGCCCCTTGCCGGTCTTCCAACGATAAAATGGCCAGACTACCGGGAGAGGAGGTGGTTATTTCTTTTATTTTCAAAACAGTATAGCGCGGCAAATGTACACGAGCCTCCATCTGCTTACTTTCAAGACCGAATATTCTTTTGACGGTTAATGTTTGTTTGGGGTAGACAGTCAAGTCCATGTATCTGTCTTTCAGTGCCTCCAGATTTCCCGACTTTTTATTACTGAAACTAATGGCATTAGAGAAGTATCTCATTTTCTTTTCTGCTTGAAAATCATTTACGTCCATACCCGAATTGGTGCGTGAGAGAGCAACTTCCAGATAATAGGAGCGCTCTTGTGAGTCTTGAAATACAATTTTCACAGGATATGCTTGACTGCCGACTCCTATTGCAGTAACGATTGCTTCCGTGTTGACGGGAATGGGAACTTCCCGGTAACCGGAATAACTGTTGGCATCGTCCACTCGTGCCATATCGGATTGAATATATATCTTTTTTCCAGTCAGCAGTTCTTTAGCGGTATCTACGTCCTTCAGATAAACCAATCCATTGATATATGCACGAGGATTTTTTTCACATATTTCTTCCAGGCGTACGTTTTTTATCTCATAATAATACTTTCCTCCTTCGCACTCGAAGATAAATCGGGTGGTATAGCTGGTGCTATTTGATAATTCTTGAATTTTTTCTTCAGTACCGGCAAAGGTGAGAATCTTATGTTTCAGTGAACTGTTGTCGGTACCCTTTTCTGTGTCGTATACCGAAAGTGTGGGGAGAAACATGTCACGTTGGGAGGGGACGAACATGAATTTCATTCCCGGCGCCCATTTACAAAGAAGTTGTAGGGGAAAGTTCTCTTTAATGAATAATTCTTCTTTACTGGAAGAAATTTCCTGACTCGGAGAAGTTGCGACAAGATAATCGTTTTGAGCTGTGGTATAGGATATACTACAACACAATAAAATAAAGAATAAGGCTGTTACTCTCATATTTTTTTACTTTTGGTGAACTTTGTAATCTATTGTTTGTTTTATAACTAATGGCAAATGTATGTATTTTATATCGCATAAGATGGAATATTCCAATCTTTTTGATATCTTTGCCCACGATTTAACTTAAACGTTATAACAAAATGAAAAAAGTATTTGTTTCAATTTGCATTGCCAGCACAGTACTTGCAATGTTTTCATGCCGCTCTGTAGAGAAGGCAATCCCTTTGTCTTCTATCAATGGCGAATGGAATATTATAGAAGTTAACGGCTCGAAAGTAACTCCGGGCGAAAGCAGAAACCTTCCCTTTATTACTTTTGATACTGCAACCGGCAGACTGTCGGGCAACAGTGGATGTAACCGTATGATGGGTAGCTTTGATGTAAATGCAAAGCCGGGTAGCATTGATTTTAAAGGAATAGCCGGCACCAAAATGATGTGTCCGGATATGACTACCGAGAGAAATGTACTGGGGGCTCTGGCACAGGTGAAAGGTTATAAGAAAGCCGGTAAAGATAAGATGTATTTGTGCAACGATTCCAATCGTCCGGTTGTTGTTCTTGAAAAAAAGGAGGCTGATGTGAAACTTTCTGTATTGAACGGAGAATGGAAGATTAAAGAAGTAAATGGTGAAGCAATTCCTTCGGGAATGGAGAAGCAGCCTTTTATTGCTTTTGACGTGAAAAAGAAAACAATTCATGGCAATGCAGGATGCAACCTGATCAACGGCGGTTTTGAAACCAGTACGAGCAATGCCAAATCAATCTCTTTCCCGGGAGTAGCAAGTACAATGATGGCTTGTCCCGATATGGAAGTGGAAAGCAAGGTTTTGAAAGCTTTGAATGAAGTGAAGTCATTTGATAAACTGTCCGGTGGCGGCATTGGTCTGTACGATGCGAACAATGCGTTGGTGATGGTTCTTGAAAAGTAATACTGAGAGTATATTATATAATATAGGTATGAGGTTGTGTCAAAACGCTGGCACAACCTTTTT